>CAYINH010000068.1:0-9918 GCA_964364615.1 uncultured Gemmatimonadaceae bacterium | reverse complement strand
GCGAGTACATCGAGTACATGTTGGTGAGCCCGGCCCCCACCATCACCGCCTTGAACCGGTCGGTCTGGGTCAGGGTCCACGCCGTCATGTAGCCGCCGTAGCTCCAGCCGGTCTGCCCCATCCGGGCCGGATCCGCCAGGCCCCGGCGAACCAGTTCATCGAGCCCGGTCTGGATGTCCCGGTAGTCGCCGCCCCCCCAGTCCCGAACGTTGGACAGGAGGAACTCCTCCCCGTACCCCGAGGAACCACGGATATTGGGCTGGAAGACCAGCCACCCATTCCCGGCCCAGACGTGGGCGTAGTTGCCCCACGACGCCGGGAAGCTCTGGGTCCAGACCCCCGAAGGACCGCCATGGATCATCGCGATGGTCGGATAGCGCCGCCCGGCCTGGTAGCTGGTCGGGTAGTAGAGGATGCCCTCGATCTCCCGCCCATCACTCCCCTTCCACCGCACGACCTCGTGCCGAGCCAGGGCCAGCTCCCCCACCTGGGGATTGGTCTCGGTCAGCCGGACCGGCTGGAACGGCTGGAATCCTTTCGAGATGTGCACCTCGGCGGGTTGCTGCGGGTCCGTGAGGGTAAAGGCCGCGAGTCCGCTGCGGGCAAAGGTCATCCCGCCGAGGATTCCCTCGACGCTGGTGAGCGGGGTCGGGGAGCCACCCCTGGCTGAGACCGCGAACAACTGCGAGGTGGTCCTGACACCGGCCGTGAAGTAGATAGTGGACCCGTCGGGGGACCAGCCGAGCGGGGTGGGCCGATACTGGAACCCGGGCGCCACCTCGACCGGCGTCCCGCCCAGAGCCGAGACGACCATCAACCTGCCCTGACCGATCGCGATCCGGTTGGGAGATCCCATCCGGAAGGCAATCTGTCGGCTGTCAGGTGACCACCTGGCGGACTCGTCCGGGCCGGAATGCTGCAACAGCCGGGTCGTCTTTCCAGTCGCCAGGTCGAGAATCTGGATATCCGAGCGCCCGCCGTCGTCGGCTCGAGGGGTCGGCGTCGTGGTGAAACTGATCCGGGTCCCGTCCGGGCTCCATTCGGGGTCGGACACCTCGAACTCGCCCGAAACGACTTCGGTCTCCCTGCCGTCGGCCAGGGAGACGATCTAGAGCCGGGTGTAGCTGAACTCCTGGTCCACCACCCGGGCGTCGTCGTGGTCCTTCTTGCGGCGCTCCTCTTCGGCGGTCGGTTCCCGCGGGGCCACGAAGGCGATCCGGGCGCCGTCGGGTGACCAGACGAAGTCCGACACCGCCGTCGGGTGGTTGGTAAGCCGCTCGGCCTCGCCACCGTGTGGCGAGATGATCCAGACCTGGGCCCGTTCCTCCCGGGCACTGAGAAAGGCGATCCGTCCGGCGTCGGGCGACCAGCGCGGGCGGCTGTCGCTCTTGGGGCTGTTGGTGAGCCTGATGGCCGGGCCGGCCGCGGTCCCGACCAGCCAGAGATCGGTGTTGAAGACGTTCTCCTTGAGGTCCGGCTGGGAGACCACGTAGACCACCCGTTGCCCATCGGGCGCAATCTGCGGATCGGACACCCCTCGGATCGCCAGCACGTCCTCGGAGGTCATGGCCCGCTGCTGGGCCTGCGCCCCCGCAGCGAGGCTCACGCACAGCGCGCCCGCCAGACCTGAACCCCAGGTCTGCCGCAGAATCTGCTGGAGGAGGATCTTGGCTGACATGGCGGGTCCCGGAAGGGGGTTGGTTACACTTCGTACCGGAGAAAGCTACGCCTTCACCCGCTGAGGACAAACCATGAGTCCCTCGCTGCCGTCCCAGCGCCATCTCTTTGATATCCCCCGGGAGGTGGCCTACTTCAACTGCGGCTACATGTCGCCGCTGCTCCGGTCGGCGGTCGAGGTCGGTCGCGAGGCGATCCAGCGCAAGGCCTACCCCTGGGCGGTGACCCCGCCGGCATTCTTTGCCGAGCTGAACGAGGCCCGCACCCTGTTTGCCCGGCTCATCGGGGCCACCGACGACGACATCGCGATGATTCCTGCCGCGAGCTACGGTATGGCCGTGGCGGCCCGGAACCTCCCGGTGCGGGCGGGCCAGCGGGTGCTGATGCTGGATGAGGACTTCCCCTCCCAGGTCTACGCCTGGCTGGCCCGGTGCGAGGCGGTCGGCGCCGAGGCGGTCCTGTTGCGGCGCCCGGCGGACCACGACTGGACCCGGGTCGTGCTGGAGGCGATCGACGAGCGGACCGCGGTCGCGGCGCTGCCGATCTGTCACTGGACCGACGGGGCCCTGCTCGACCTGCCCCGGATCGCCCACCGGCTGCGGGAGGTGGGCGCCACCCTCGCCATCGACGCCACCCAGTCGCTCGGCGTCATGCCCTTTGACGTGGCGAGTGCCAGACCCGACTTCCTGGTGGCCCCGACCTACAAGTGGCTGCTGGGCCCGTACAGCACCGGCTTCATGTATGTCGATCCCAGGTGGCACGGCGGGGAACCGATCGAACACAACTGGATTGCGAGGGAGGGGTCGGAGGACTTCGGTGGGCTGGTCCGCTACCGATCGGGGTTCCAGACCGGCGCCAGGCGGTTCGACGTCGGGGAGCCCTCCAACTTCGCGCTCCTGCCGGTGGCCATCGAGGGGCTCCGCCAGCTCCACGCCTGGCGAGTCGAACGGATCTACGCCTCCGTGTCCCGGCTCGCTTCGGAGATCGCCGAGCGCCTGGCCCCGCTCGGGCTTCAGGCGGTGCCCGCCGGGCTCCGGGCCGGCCACTACCTGGGTCTCCGCTCGGCCGGTGGTCTCCCACCTGGCCTCGGCGCCCGGCTCTCGGCCCAGGGGATCTGGGTCAGCCTCCGGGGCGATGCCCTCCGGATCACTCCGCATCTCTATAACGACCAGCACGACCTCGACCGGCTGGTCGCCGCCCTTTCCCCCCTGCTGTGAGACCGTCATGGCCAAGAACGCCTCGTTCGACATAACCACCGGGGTCGATCTCCAGGAAGTAGACAACGCCGTCAACCAGGCCACCAAGGAGATCGGCCAGCGGTTCGACTTCAAGAACTCCGACTGCACCATCGCGTTCGATCGGGCCGGCGGGTCTATTGCCCTCGACGCCGACGACAGCTACCGGCTCACCGCCCTGAAGACCACCGTGCGCGAGAAGCTCGCCAAGCGGGGCGTCCCGCTCCAGAACCTCGATGAGGGGAAGGTCGAGGAGGGCACCCTCGGCCGGCACCGGCAGACGCTGGGCCTCAAGCAGGGGCTCGATCAGGAGACCGCCAAGCAGATCTCGAAGGCGATCAAGGACGGCGGGTTCAAGAAGGTGCAGGTGCAGATCCAGAAGGACGAGATCCGGGTGACCGCGCCGTCCCGGGATACCCTCCAGGAGGTGATGGCCCTGCTGCGGGCCGGGGACTACGGGGTGGCCCTGAGCTTCGGCAATTACCGCTAGATCCGGTCAGGCCCGGGGGTTCTGGGGCGCCAGCCATTATCGCTCCCGGGTCCACAGCACGATGGTACCGCAGGCCGACCCGGTCGTGTTGAACTGCACCGGCGTGGTGGCGGACCCCTTGTAGATCTCGATCGCCTGAACCTCGGACACCTTGAACTGATCAATGCTGAAGCCCCGTTTATCACCGGTCTGTTGCCCCGGGGCATACATCCGGATGCCGTCCAGGTAGACCTGCGCGTAGCATCGCTTCGCCCCTGGAGTGATTGCACCCGCGCTCCGGGCCCGGGACATCAGCACCGCGAGCCCACCACCATCTCCCAGATATTCCAGGGTGAGACCCGGCACCCTTCGCAGGACGTCGGACAGCGATGAGTGCTCCCGGGTTCTCAGCAGACTGTCTTGGATGAACGTCCCGAAGCCCAGCTCCTTCCGTTGCCAGTACCCCGTCATCTTGGGCGACACCTGAGGCTGGCGGGAGACGGTGGTAATGGTCGGGAGAATCTGGACAGCTCGCACCATGACGACCTCAACCCCGATCGAATCGCCGGTGGCGAACACATGTTCCCACTGCTGCGGCTCATATCCGATGAGACGGAACAGCAGTACCGCCGGTCCCACCGGAACACCGGCCAGGTGGAACCGACCCTCCTGACCCGTCACGGCCTTGAGCCCGACGGTTCCAACGACCACTTCGACCCCGGCCAGTCCAAGGCCGGCGGTGTCGATGACCTGCCCGGTGACCACGGCCTGACCGGCGACCTCGCCGGCCGCCAAGGTCAGGACGCCCCACACGCCGAGCCACCGCGCCACTCGCTTCATGCGCACACCTCCCGAGGACGGCACGTTCGCCCGCTGCTGCGACAGGGCCGAAGCGCCTGTCCCGACGATAGTGGCGCCTTCCCCTGGGCGCCAGAATGAGAGCGCCGCCTGACCCGACACCCCGGCAGGGACGCCCTTGGATCCCGTCGGATCGCACGACCTCTCGACAGAGACCCGAGTAGAGTCGACAGGGCCCCGCGATGGCGCGACAGCGGTGGTCGGGGCGCTGAAGGACCAGCTGTCGCGGGCTCGGGCGCTCGCGGAGGGGGAGCTGAGGGGCCGTCGGGACATGCGGTCCGCGCTGAGACACCATCAGGCGCTGCAACAGGAGGCGCACCTCACCCTGGTCCGGCTGATCGAGCGGGTGGCCCGACTGGCGGTGAAGGATCACCCCGATCTGGCCGGGCACTCACCCGGTTTGAGGAGGCCAACGAGCGGGCCCACGCCGGCCGGCGGGAGCATGTGGGGGCCCGGGCGGAGTTGCGGGCCATCTCCAGCGACCTGACCGGCTGATCCAGGTGCTCGACACTCTCCATCAGGGGCGGTTGCGCGGCGACCCCGCCCTGCTGGGCGCCTGGAACAGCGCCCGAAGCCTGGCCTCGACACGCCCCGGCAGATGTCAACGAGGGAGCCACGCCGGCTCCCGGACTCCAAGCTGGGCCGGGCGGAGTGAGGAGCGGCCTCCTCGAGTAATCGGGCCCCCGCGCAATCCACGGTGGTCGGCTCGGCGGCTCCGGCGGTGGGCGGCCGGTATTCCAGTGAACGGGGACCGGGTACTACTTTATCTTGGGAACCCAGGACGGGGTGGACGTCACGCTTGCCCCCTTGAACGCGAGGTGGTCATGCTTGTTACCATCCGTCGTTGCGTCTACTGACTCTCCGCCATCCAAGCTGCCCGTGTGGCAGCGGCGCTTAGGAAGGACTCCTCCCTCACCGCGGAGCTCGCGTCCGGCCACTATGGCGAGTTCACCGCGCTGGTGGACGGCCAGCGCCAGGCCGCGCCCGCCACGGTGAGCCCGCAAGTGTGGATTCGTCTGGATCTGTGGCACGGTGCCGGTCGCTCGGCCGCGAACAAGCCGCCTGCGGGTTCCAGGGAGGGCTGGCCCAGTGGCGACACGTCCTGTGCGACGGGAGGCTCGCCGGGGGTGGCGCTCATGAGCGGCAAGCTCCGGCTGGCCAAAGGAAGCCTGGCCACCCTCCTCCGGTTCGCCTCGGCCGCCAAAGAGTTCCTCGAGCTGGCCGGAAAGGTCCCGACCGCGTTTCCACTGGCTCCGGAGGGTTGATCCTCCGCGGTTCTGGGCGTATACTTATATGGTTCCCGGTCGGCTGGTGGCCGGCACCCCCTTGAAGTTGCCGTGCCAGCTTCACATGAATCGACCCGTTCGCTCCGTGTCGAAAGCACACGGTCTGCGGGTGTTCGTGACCCAACTGCTTGCAGGACAATGTATTTCGGGGCCCTTGAGTACGGCATGGCCCCTGCCCTGTGCGGAGCGAAGGTCTTGACCGGCCCGGTCGGTCCGCGTGGCGTCGCTTTTCACCCTCTCGAGGGACAGTTCACCATGACCATCGCAGGATTCCGCAATTTCGCCCGCCGTCCGCTCCTCTCGCTCGGTCTCCTGCTCGGCTTGGCAGCAACGGCCGAGGCCCAGGGCGTCGTGGCCGGCAAGGTGGCCGACCAGGCCAACGGTTCCCCCCTGGTGGGCGCCCGGGTCGTGGTGGTCGGAAGCAGCGCCACCGCGACCACCAACGCCGAAGGACGCTACCGGCTGGTACGGGTACCTGCCGGCACCCATCAGATCCGCGCTTCGCAGATCGGCTACGCCTCAGTCGCCAAGACGGTGACCTTGGCCGATCAGTCGAGTGCGACTGCCGATTTCAGCCTGGTGCTTACGCCCTATTCGCTGGATGAGGTGGTGGTGACCGCCACCGGCAACCAGGCCAAGCGCGAAATCGGCAACGCGGTATCCACCATCGAGGTGGCGGAGCTGGTGAACACCACTCCGGTGGCGAACATGAACGACCTGCTGGTGGCCAAGGCGCCGGGGGTGCAGGTGCGGCCCGGCAACATGACCGGCGCCGGCGCCCGGGTCCGGATCCGCGGCAACAGCTCGCTGACGCTGTCGAACAATCCGATCTACGTGGTCGACGGAATCCGGGTAGTGAGCGACGTGAACTCCTCCTCCATCGGGATCGGGGGCACCAGCCCGAGCCGGGTGAACGACCTCAACCCCGAGGACATCGAGTCCATCGACATCGTGCGCGGCCCCTCGGCCTCGACCCTCTACGGCACCGACGCCGCCAACGGAGTGATCGTCATCAAGACCAAGAAGGGCAAGGCGGGCCGTCCGGTCTGGAATGCCTTCATGGAGGGTGGATTCATCAGGGATCTCAACACCTATCCCTTTTCCTACCGGGGCTGGACCAGGGGGTCGGCCGCAACCAACACCACTCAGTGCTTCCTGTCGGGCCTGGTGGCCGGGACCTGCTCGCAGGACAGCCTGACCAAGTTCCGCATCTTCACCGATCCGCAGTCATCTCCCAACGCCACCGGCTACCGCCAGCAGTACGGACTCCAGGTGAGCGGCGGGACCGACGCAATCCGCTACTACGTGGCGGGAGACTGGGAGGACGAGCTGGGCCAGGTCAAGATGCCGGAAGTCTTTCAGCAGCGGGTCCTGGCCACCCGCAACATCACATCGGTGCCCTACTCGCAGCTCCGTCCCAACGCACTCCGGAAAACCAACCTGCGCGCCAACGTGAGCGCCAACCTGGGCGAGAAGGCGGACGTCCAGGTCAACAGCGGCCTCGTCAGCAGCACCCAGCGGCTTCCCCAGACCGACAACAACATCACCGGACTCCTGGGCAACGCCCTCGGCGGCCCCGGGTTCAAGGGCAACATCGTGGGCGGAGTGGCCAATCTGGGCTACCGGCAGTTCACCCCGAACGAGACCTTCGCCGACGTGACCACCCAGGACATCAACCGGACCATCACCAGCGGCAGGTTCAACTACCGGCCCACCCATTGGCTGGCGGTCCGGGCCGTAGGCGGGCTGGACTTCATCAGCCGGGAGGACACCCAGCTCTGCCGCCGGGAGGAGTGTGTGAATTTCTCCACCATCAAGCTGGGCTTCCGGGGCAACAACCGCACCACCTTCTTCAACTACACCGGAGACCTCAACGCCACCGCAAGCTACCGGCTGGGCGGCGACGTCGGCGCCAAGACCATCGTGGGCGGGCAGTACGTGAAGGAAAAATTCGCCCGGAACGGAGCGTTCGGCGAGGATCTCACGCCGGGCGGCACCACCGTAAACTCGGGCGCCATCCTCGATGCCGACGAATCCACCACCATCACGGCCACCCTGGGCTATTTTGCCGAGCAGTCCATTTCCTACAAGGACCGGCTGTACCTGACGGCGGCGGTCCGCTCCGACAAGAACAGCGCCTTCGGCAAGCAGTTCACCCGGGTGTATTATCCCAAGGCCTCGGTGTCCTACGTCCTCTCGGACGAAGCCTTCTTCCCCAAGAGCGACCTGCTCTCGAGCCTCCGGTTGCGGGGCGCCTACGGCGCCTCCGGCCGGCAGCCGGGACCGAACGACGCCATTCCCTTCCTCCTTTCGGGCATTTCCAATGTCGACGGCACCGACGCGCCGGGGCTCTTCATCGGCGCCCTGGGCAACGCCAAGCTCAAGCCCGAACGGACCGCGGAAGTGGAACTGGGGTTCGACGCCACCCTGTTCCAGAGCAAGGTAAATCTCGAGTTCACCTACTACAAGAAAACCAGCCGGGACGCCCTCCTCCGCCGCACCGTGCCGCCGGATGCCGGGACCGCCGCCAGCCAGTTGGTGAACGCCGGCCGGACCCAGAATGAGGGGATCGAGGCCACGGTCAACGCGACTATTCTCGATTCCAAGAGTTTCGGATGGGAAATCACCGCCTCGGCGTCATACAACAAGGGCAAGATCGTCACCATGGGCGACCTTCCGCCCAATCGCGGCACCACGATCTCGGACATTCCGGGATATCCCATCAACGCCTGGTTCCTGCGGCCCTACACCTACCAGGACAAGAACGGCGACGGTCTCATCGGGTATTGGAAGCCGACCGTGACCGGTGGCATATCGACTCCTGATCCGCGAAACGAGATCTTCGTCGGCGATACGTCGGTGTTTGTGGGGCCGTCGTTGCCGCCCGGAGAGTTCACGGCATACAACACGTTCGACCTCTTCGGCCGCAAAATCCGGATTCAGGCCCTGGTGGACGCCAAAGTCGGCGGCTACCAGCTATTCGGGACCGAACGGATTCGCTGTCAGAACCGGCTCAACTGCCGGGGAGACCTCGACCCGAACGCGCCGCTTGCCGAACAAGCCGCCGCGGTGGCGTTGCGCCAGGTGCCGGGCTTCACCCAGTACGGCTACGTGCACAATACGAACTTTGTGCGGCTCCGCGAGCTCTCGGTCAGCTACACCTTCCCCGACCGAGTCGCCCGGGCATTTGCCGCCAACCGGCTGAGCCTCACCGCCTCGGGCCGCAACCTCGCCGTCCTGAGCAAGTATCCCGGCATGGACCCGGAAGGGGGCTATTTCGGCACCAATGCCGGTGTCGTCAGCGACTTTCAGAGTGTGCCGCCACCCTCCTACTTCACGTTCCGCCTGAACGTGGCGTTCTGAGGATCGTGACCCCCATGACCAACTTTCACGAAGGACCCCGCATGATCGCTCTACCTCCGGTGCCGCGCTCCACGCGGCGCGTGCTCGGCGCCATGACGATCGGGAGCCTGCTGACTCTCTCGGCGTGTGAGAGCAGCCTGCTCGACGTCCAAGACCCCGACATCATCCTCACCGCGTCGTCGGCGGCGGGGGCCATCTCGCTCAAGAACGGCGTGCTCGGCTACTTCAGCGGCGCGACCGCCGGCGGGGAGAGCACCTTTTTCTTCGGCGGCCTCGTGGCCGACGAGTGGCGGTCGGGCGACACATTCGAGCAGCGGAATTCCGCCGACGCCAGACTGATCGCGCCGACCAACAGCTTCCTCGGGGGCCAGCTCCGCGCCTTGATGCGGGTGCGGGTCCAGGGCCGGGCTGCCATCAATGCCCTGCGGCAGTTTTCGCCGACCCCGGCGTCCAACATCGGGCTGATGTTCGCCCTCACCGCCTGGGCCGAGAACCAGGTCGGCGAAAGCTATTGCAATGGCATCCCGTTCAGTGATTTGAATGACGGGGTAATTGCCTTTGGAGCGCCGGTCGGTGTGGATTCGGCGTTCAGACGGGCCATCAACAGCGCCGATTCCGCGCTGCTGAACAACGGGGGCACCAACGCCCCCCGCGTCGCGAATCTCGCCGCCGTCGTCAAGGGCCGGGCGCTCCTCAACCGGGCGCAGTACGCTGCGGCCGCCACGGCCGTCGCGGCGGTGCCCACGAGCTTCGTCTATCAGGATACCCATTCCGACGCTTCGGGCAGCAACCAGATCTGGGCGCTCAACACCAGTGCCAAGCGGTACGTGGTGGCGGACAACGAAGGGGGCAACGGGCTGCCGTTCAGGAGCGCGAACGATCCCAGACTCCCGACCGCGGGGGGGGGGAACGCGTTCGATGCCAACACGCCGTTCGGGCTGCCCACGGTATGGGCGAAAACAGCCCCGAGCCCTATCGTGTCGGGGGACGCGGCCCGCCTGGGGATCGTGATCCAGGCCTACCTGTGCGA
>CAYINH010000067.1:0-10008 GCA_964364615.1 uncultured Gemmatimonadaceae bacterium | reverse complement strand
ATGCTCGCTCCGCTCGCTTGGTTGAAAGCGGCTGCAGTTGATGCTTGAACGTTAGCCAGAAGAGCGCGCTCCGCCGTAGCAGTATGCTATGCATAGCGTCGTGCATCTCCACTTGCCGCTGTTCTCGCCTGAGGGGTCAGGCAAAGCATGCCGATGAGACTTCTGACGACCGCTCATGTGTTCGCCCTCGCTCTCGTTGCGATTGGCTTGTCCTCACCACCGATTCTATTCGCGCAAGGGCAGAGAACGGCGAAAGAGTGGCGCTTTGACGAGGCGCAACCCGACTGGCATCTAACCTCGCCTTTTCCCTCGAGAAACGCGGTGGCCCTCGAGCGCACCATGGGCGCTATTCGTGTGACGCTGTCCGACGGCTCCCGTATGGCGCCGGCTTCCCTGTGGGGTGGTGTCTACATCGACCTCCCCGATTGGCGTCGGGAGGAATGGGGCGACATGGAGGTACGCGCTCGCACCAGTACCAGTGTGAGCCGGATGCAAGTCGGGCTCGATCCCGGAGCGGCCCCCGCCACTCCCGGTGCTCCGCAAGCGACCTTCCAGCGGAGCGGAGGAGTCACGCCTGTTGTGCGGGATGGCGTCGTCCGCACGTATCGAATCCATCTTGATTGGGGGGCTCTGAAGGCCGGCCCCTGGCGCCGCGTCGGGCTCCAGTTCCAGGCACCCGAGCCCGGCAGTATCGACATCCTGTCCGTGCGCGTCGTCCCCGCCACCGCCGAGTCGGCGCAGGCCCAAGTGATCGAGACGATGCTCGAGCCGCCGCAGTTGAAGTCCGACTTGACGCTCTTTCGACGAGCCTTGGAAGAGTCGCACGCGGGTATGTATCGCTGGACGACGAAGCAAGACATGGATGCCGAGTTTGCGCGCGCGGAAGCGAGTCTGACTCGGCCGATGACCGTCCTCCAGTTCCGGAACGTGCTTCTGCGAGTTGTCGCAGCGATCAAGTGCGGGCACACCCTGTTCTCGACCTTCCAGGGGGACGAGATCAGCTCGCTGCTCAACTCAGCAAGACGGTTTCCGCTTGCCCTCAAATTCGACTCGGACCGCGCCTTCGTGGTGCTGAATCAGGGAGTCGACGAGCGCGCGAGGCCGGGGATGGAAGTCCTCGCCATCAACGGAGAGCCGCTCGCGGCGATTCTGCGCCGAATCCTTCCATATGTATCACATGACGGCGACATCCGGACCAACCGGTCGTATGTGCTCTCCCAAGGCTTCCACCGTCTGCAGGGTGGCAGCACCGGTTTCAGCAGAGCGTACCACTTGTACATCGGGAATCCCACAGGCTTCAAGACCACGCTCCGCGACCCGCAGACGAGGAAGACTGTCGTCGTGGATCTCATCGGAGTCACTGACGCCGAGGCGGCGGTCAACGTGGAAACGAACCCGGTAAACCGTGATGTGCTCATTGGGATCAAGAGTCTTCAGACTGTGGGGGAAAGCCAGTCGATTCGGTATCTCGGCGGTGAGAGCACGGCTGTTCTGCGGCTCCCTGGCTTCCGCGACTTCGGCGACTTCCTCGCGAAGGCATTTGCGGAGTTGAAGAGCAACGGCACGAAAAACCTCATCATCGATTTGCGAGGGAACAGCGGTGGACGGGACGCATCAATTCCGCTCCTGTTTTCCTACCTCGCCGCGAAGGAGTTTCGCATCTACGATCGAATCCACATGACCACCTACCAGCCAAGCTTCAGACAGCATGCGGATCAGGACTTTACGCCCGCCACTGGCTATCCGGAGTTCAGCCCCGAGGCCGGCTTTCTGACGGCCGATCCCAATGGCGGCTGGCTCCTCACTGAAAAGAAATCGGGCAACCGTCTGTACCAGCCCGCAGCGAATCGTTTTGAAGGGCGTGTGTTCGTGCTCATGGACGGTGGCAGTTTTTCGGCGACCGCCGATTTCATTGCCACGGTGGTGTTCCACAAACGCGCGACACTCATCGGCGAGGAAACCGGCGGCGTGGCCGAGGGAAACAACAGCGGCGTCGCGATTGGTCTGACGCTTCCCGAATCACAACTCCATATCGGGATTCCGACGTACAGGTACTTCAACGTCGTCTCGAGCGTCACGCGCGCCCGTGGCACGTTGCCGACCTATGCAGTCACCCAGAGGATTGACGATCTCGCAAAAGACCGCGATACGGCCCTCGAATTCACCCGCGATCTCATTCGGACCGGCAAGGGGCAGTAGGAGCATCGCCCGATAGTCCGCTCGACTGGTGCGCTTCTGGCTAACGAGGAGTTGAACCTGACCGGCGCTTTTCGGTGGCGGCTCGCTCGCGGAGCTCGCGTGCCGCCTCTTATGGATGCGCCCGCAGGCTAACTCCAGTGCGTTATACCGCATCACCGAGGGCCGTTCGTCGGGGCGGGGCTCGAAGTAGACCCCGAGTTGCCCCAGGTGCCCCCGCCGCCATACTCTTCATACCGGTTCCAATTGGGGGGCAGAGTGACACCGACGACGCGCGAGCGGGTGATGGACGTAATCAAGAGCCTCCCGGCGGAGACCTCGGTCGAGGAAGCGATGGAACGCCTCTATTTCCTCGCTGATATCGAAGCGGGACTGCGCCAGGTCGAGCAGGGGCAGGTGATCTCGCACGAGGAAGCCAAGCGGCGGTTGCTGGGCCGGCTATGACCCGAGTTGTCTGGACGCTCCGCGCCGTCCAGAACGTCGAGGCGATCCGAGACCACATCGCCAGCAACTCGCCGCGCTACGCCGCCCTCCACGCTGAACGCCTCTTCCAAGCGGCAGACCGCCTGCGTCAGTTTCCCGAATCTGGCCGCCTGGTGCCGGAACTGCAGCGGCCGGATGTCCGCGAGGTGATCATTGGGTCGTACCGGGTCGTCTATCTGGTCGGGTCGGGCGTCGTCCACGTTCTGACGGTCTTTCACGGTGCACGCCTTTTTCCGCTGCCGACGGATGCGGTATAGCCAGCAAATGCAGCAGCCGAGCGCGCCCACGTTGCGCCTGCGGCGCAACCGCGCTCGCAGCTGATTTGCGATCCGTTGATATGACTGGGCTATTGTCAAGAGGCACGATGTTAGCCGTACAGGGGTCGCTCCGGCGTTGATAGTACGGGTGCGGGGAAAAGACGACAGGGCTCGGAGCAACTTCGACGATCATCCTGCTGATATTCGCCGGTCAGTGCACCTGCCACCGGAGCGGCACGAAGTGGATGCGTCGGGAGCGAGCTCAATCTAGAACACCCGGGTTTCGTTGGGCTGCGACGGACCGCATAACGGATGCGAGCTTTCTCCCTGATCAAGCCCCGAGACCCCGCCGTCTCCATGCGTCGTGATCTACCCCGCCGCCGGCACCGGCGGCGTGAGATCCTGCATCACCGCCCACAGGAAGCCGACCAGCTCCCGGGCGACGGCCACGACCGCGACCCGGGGTTGCTTCCGATACGAGAGGTGTTGAAACAGCGCGTGCAACCGATGCTGCGCTTTCCAGGCGTGCGCGATCACCGGGGCGGGCTGCGCCCGTTGCCGCGCCCGGAGCGTCGCGGCCACCTTCGGGCGATGACGGTAACTCCAGGCGGCTTGGATGAGCACATGCCGACAGTGGCTGTTGCCGGCCTTGGTGATGGACCCTTTCCGCTCCCGTGGACCGCTGGAGTGCTCCGACGGGACCAAACCGAGATAGGCCATCAGCTGGGTGGGCGCCGCGAACCGGCGCCAATCGCTGATCTCGGTCACGAGCACCATGGCGGAATGGACCTGGACGCCGCGGAAGCACTGCAGGCGGCCAACCGCCGGCGCCAGCGCGGGGCGGGTGGCCAGCGCCGCGATCTGGCGATCGAGCACCAGCCGGCGGTCATTCTTGTAGTGCAACAGGGCGAGATATTCCCGGAACACGGTCTGATCCTCCTCCACCAGCGGCGACGTGGTCGCGGTCAACGTCTCCAGCCAGGCGAGATGGGCCTTGGTCCACGCCTGCCCGACCAGGAAGCGCACGCCCCGGCGGGCGAGGAACTTCAGCAGATAGTGTTTGGACTGCAGTAACTCGCGCTGGATCGTCTCGCGACAGCGCACCAGATCGCGAATCCGCTCCGCCGCTTCGCTCGGGACCCGGACCGGGGTCAGCTCCCCGGCACGGTAGAGCCGGGCGAGCTGGGCCGCGTCCTACTTGTCGTGCTTGCGCTGGACGCCGGGCTTGGTGGGGATCAGGGAGGGGGCGATGACGTCACCGTGGCAGCCCCACCCCCGCAGCGCCCGCTAGAGCACGAAGCCGGCCCCGCTCGCCTCGTAACAGATCCGCAGGGTCCCCTCCCGGGCCAGCCGGGCCAGGTAGCGCTGGAGCTTGGGGCGATCGTTGGGGAGGCGATCAACCCGGGTGGGCGCCGGGGTCCCCTCGGGCAGCACGGCCAGGGTAATGGAGTCCTTGTGCCCATCGAGGCCGAGATAGATCATCGGGGCAGACATGGGCTGGTCCTCCGCTCTGGTGCGACGGGAGGTCTCGTCGCAGGTGGCTCTGGCAACTCCGGCAACACGGAGGAGTTAACCCACGCGAAGCCGGGGTGGCCAGCCCAGTCATAACTTCTAGGAGGCTATCCAAGTTCGGTCGTCGCCCGGGTCTACGCTGTGGTTCTGGACAGTCCCACATTGACGCCGGAACCAAAAGCCTCTTCGTCTACAGACGCACCGTGACGGGTGTCGGGCATGTCGACGATTTTGACTGTGCCACCATGAGACTGTAGAGCCCGTCCAATACACAATTGCGCGATTTCAGAAGGGTATCATGCCGCGCATCGCTTCTGGGTGTTTGCTCCCATGCCGCCTCGTGCTCACGTTCCTCGCGACTGGTTGCGGCGGCGATGGTCCGACACCCCCACCAGCCCTGGCATCGATCACACTCGAGCCGCAGGATACCACCATACCGGTCGAAATTGGATTCCCGTTGCGCGCGACGGCGAGGGATGCCAGCGGGAAGCCGATAGCGGGCATCGGCTTGACGTTCTCCGCCGAGACACCTGGCGTCGTGGAGCTAGAGAGTGCTGCCAAGTAGTCCCGCTCGCGCCACCGGACACCTCCTCGCAGTTAGGGAGAAGTGTCTACAATATCGATGGAGGATCTGAAGGGTCAGTGTGACCATGGTTGGGACCCACAAAGGAAGGATTCCCTGAAATGCCGCGCACGATTCCACCGTCCTTCAGCGAGCCTCAATTCCCCCCGAGGCCACGACTCGGCGTCGCCTCAGCCCTTCTAGCGGCCGTCCTCTTTGCTGTGACAGGCTGCCGCTCGTCGACGGAACCCGACGCTTCTGGGAAGCTGGGTTATGCTCGATTTGCTGGCGTTTTCCGTAGTGCGGTCGGTCACACTTTCCCTATTCCAGTTGTCGGTGCGGCCGTTGCCGTCACCTGTGGCCTCTTCGATATCCGAATCCCAAGCGAGTACTTTGGCGCCCAAGCCATTACAGGCAGCAACGGATCTTTCGTTGTGGACGTCGATGTCCCGGGGACGCTGAGGTACCCATCCCCCATTCGCCAATATACCTGCTGGGTCCAAGCCACCGATCCAGGCCCCACTTCGACCCCTGCCTGCACACAGGTAACCGCGACCTTCGGCGCCTCGCCATCGAACCGCCCCGTGTTTACAAGTGACCTCATGGCAGGCCGGTACTCTTGTGTGTTCGAGTTTCTGAAATGACGTCAAGCCCGATTCATTCAATAGCCCACAAGCAACAGTACGTTGGCCTCGGCGGTCCCCGATTCACGAAAGTGAGGGGCCACCACACCCCGTCGCGCGTCGGGAACTGCTCCTCGAAGTCGGTGGTCCAGCAATCATTCGGCGCGTCGGCCGAATCGCAACGAATCCAGCTCCCGCATCCACTGCTTGCTCGCCTGGTCGACCTTCACCACACGGAGATTGGTAGCCTGAGCCCAAAGTCTGATGCCTGACCCTATTCGGATCGTTCTCATCCTCACGGTCCTCGCCACCGTCACCATTGGCAGCGTGATCGTCTTTCGGCACGCCGGCATCCGGCGAGCCCAGCAGGCGACCTACGCCCAACTCAAGGCCCTGCCTCCCGGCGTCATGGACTTCACCACGCCGGAGGGTGCGATCCTCTCCCTGGAGGACGCCTACCGCCGGCGGGATATCGAGGCGGCCGTCGCGGCCAAGGACTTCTCGATGGAGGCGAAGCTGATGCTGCGGAGCCTCGACCGGACCGAGGTGGACGACGCGCTGGTAGCCAGGACCGCCGAGGTGCTGCTCGCCTCGTTCCGAACCGCCACCACCGCGGCCTGGCCCGACTTCGAGGGGTTGCAGTGCTTCCTCACCAAGCGCGAGCCCCACGCCGATCAGGTGGTCCGGGTCACCGAAGTGTGCCGGTACCCGGACGGCGGCTTCTCGGAACAACAGATCCTGGTGGGCCCGACCGCCCGGGGCTGGATGGTCCTGAACCTGGTCTCCCCCTGACCGGCCTCGGCCTCCTGATCTGAGACAGGGTCATTCGGGTACCACAGGTCTCTGTCTTGGTCACCCTGCACTGTGCCGCGCGTCACCGCGGACCGTGAGTCGAGCACCCATCTTGGGGTCATGCGACCCCTCCGCCTGGCGGTCCTGATCGCCCTTGTCGGTCCGGGCGTAGCAGCCGCCCAGGACCCGACTGAGCCCACCCCAGTCCGGTTTGCCCTGGGGGCGGGGGTCAACCTGCCGCTGGATACCGGCTTTCCGCTGGGCAATCAGGTGGCTCCCGGTTTCGTCGCGACGGTGAATGTGACCACGGGGATGCTTGGCGAGTGGCTGGCCGTCCGGCCCGCCATCACCGCGCACCTCTTCCGCTGGGATGAACAGCGGTCCACTGTCCTGCGGCTCGAGCTGGATGCGATCCTCCGAGTGCCACAGCGACACACGGGTGCACCATACCTCATGCTTGGTGTGTCGTGGTACGACGCCACCTTCAGCTGTGAAGTCACCGTCACCCAACGGGTCAGCCCCCGAACAGCCCTGCCCGTCTCCGCGACCGTTGCCCCCAGCCCGCCTTACTGCCGAGCCCGACAGGGGATAGACGGGCAACTCGGGCTGGGGATCCGGATGGTACCGAGGAGCGGTGTGCCGGTCAGCCTTGAGGCGAGGTACTTCCGCCAGGGCGGGGATTTCTCCGGGATTGCGTTCCTCGCGATCGTCGAGCCCTGGAGATAGGCTGACTCCGGCCACAGCCCGAACACGCCCTGTCCGCCCGGCCGGGGCCTGGCTCCGGGCGGCGGTCCTGGCTTGCCTTTGCGCGCTGGCCGTCCCCGGCTGCGCGGACCCATTCGGTCCGACGGTCGACGCCGAGCCGACTTGGCTGGCCCAGCAACCCCTCGTGGTCGGGGGAACCCTGACGGTGCAACTGACCGCCCGCAACCCCCGCGCCGAAGCGATCCGGTTTACCATGGCCGGTTTCTGCACCCCAACGCTCCGGCTGTACCGGGAAGCCTCGCCCCCCGCCTGGGATCAGTGGACCTGGTGGCAGGCACGGCCGGGAGGGTGCAAGGGTGTCGACCGGACGATCGTGCTCCAGCCCGGTCAATCCCGGGAGATGAGTGGGTCAGCAGAGGTGGCCACCCTGCTCGGTGACTCTCTCCCCCCGGGCCGCTACCAGGTCGCGGTGGTCGTCTGGCAGAGAGCGCCGACCCCTGGACTGCTGGAAGTAACGGCCGGCTCAATCGACCTCAACAGATAGCCCCGAGGGGACTCGCCCCGGGCGGGAACTGGTTGCTTGCAGCAATACCCGTTTGGCGGTAGCGTATCGGAACAGGGAACCCGCCCGGCGGTTGGAGGCCCGATGACCCACGCGACACCCCCACGCACCGAGCCATGGCCAGGAAGACACTTCGTCCTGGTCTTGATCATCATCCTCATGGTGCTCACTGTCACCCTGATCTTCCGGGATCTTAGCGCCGGTCACTTCCGGCTCACCGACCCGTGGAGCGCGCGCTACGGCAACCTCGTGGTGGGCATCATGCTCCTGCTGAACCACCTCGCCTTTCAGTACCGGAGACCCGGCTGGAAAGGCAAAGTCCTGGTGGCGGTCGCCCTGGCCTGGCTCACCCTCGGAACGGTATACATCTTCTACTCCTGGTCGCTATCGTGAAGTCCGGGGACCGGCCTCACCTCCGTGCGCGTACCCCGATCCAGCACGCCGTGATCGCCACGCTCTCGGTTGCCGTGTTCGGGGTGCTGTTCCGGTTCGGCTACGGCGCCCTCGACCCTGAAGGCGGGAGCTGGGCCATCGTGATCGTGGCCCCGCTCATCGGCATCATCCAGTACGTCCGGGCGACTGGACGCGATCCGCTCCCACCGGAGCTCATGATCGCCCTCGGCTACGGGATGATCCTGATCTACCTCCGGGGGCTGCTGAGGGACGGCCTGCCAAGTTCCCTGGTCGACAAGGTCCTCTGGATCATCATCTTCGGCCTGCCGGCAGTCCTCATTGTCTGGGGTGTGGTGATGATTCGACGCCGCGAGACCCGGCGCGACCCGGTTGAGGGGAGCCTCAGCCCATGAACGGTGCGAAACCCCTCCTGATAATCAACGCGACACAGGAAGCCAGACGGCACAGGGGCTTCCTTCCCAAGTTGTGGGTCGGCCTGCTGGTGTTCAACGTCGGATTCATCGCGTGGGGCGTGAGCGCCGGACACATGCAGTACGACGACCCCAGAGCCCTTGGATACGCCGGCCTGGTGATAACGATCATGGGGCTGCTGAACCACCTCGCCTTTCTCTACCCGAGGCTTGGCTGGAAAGGCACGGCATTAAAGACCGCCGCCGTGACCTGGCTCATTGCGGGAATGGGGTACATCCTCTTCTTCAGCTTCATACCAATGCTGACACGGTAGGGCCCCGCGCCTGAAAGCTCCAGGCTGGCCGCCTTGGTGGCCCTGAACCTGGTGTCCCCCTGACCGACGCAAGCCTCCTCGTCCGAGACGGGATGGTTCGGGTACCAGAAGTCTCTCTTTGGGGCATTGCGGAGAGACCGCGGTCACCCGGAGTGCGCCGCCGGAGAAGACATGACCATTCCCCGACACTACTCTGGATGGGAACGCCGCTGGCGGAGCGTCCTGACCCTCGTGCTGGGACTCTACGGTTGGCAACTGCTCCGCACCCCCGGTCAGTTCCGCTGGCTCGACGGCCTCGACCTCGCCATCCACGAGACGGGCCACCTCGTCTTTGCCGTCGGCGGTGAGTTCCTTGGACTGCTCGGCGGCACCTTGGCGCAGGTCCTCCTCCCTCTGGCCTTCGTGGTGGCGCTCTGGCGGCAGGGCGATCGGCATGGCGCCACCGTCCCGCTCTGGTGGCTGGGCCAGAACTGCTGGAACATCGCGACGTACGTCAAGGACGCCCGCGCACAGGAGTTGCCCCTCGTCGGGGGCGGGGAACATAACTGGGCGCTGTTGCTGGAACAGTTCGGCGTGCTGCATCGCGATCTCGCGATCAGCCGGGCCGTGGCCCTGGTCGGGCTCATGCTCTATGGACTGGCGATCGTACTGGGGTGGCGCGCCCTCGCCGCGGTTCCCCCCGACAGCGGCCCGATCGCGCCGCGCCGCTGATTGCAGACCACCGTTTCGGCTGGGCAAGCGGGCGGGTGACCCGCCCGTCCCTGCTGAGGGTGGGGAGTGGCCGCCGGCGGCGTCAGGCCCTGCCCGGGGACTCGGCACTCGCCAGGCAGGCGCAGCAGGGACTGCCAGCCGCCAAAGCCACGCCCCACCCTCAGCGGCCCGCCGGATGATCAATGCTCCCCCTTGCACCGGTACCATGGTACCAGTTGTATCATGGTCGGGAGGAGCACAATGACCTCAGGAGAGTTGGCCCGGGCAGCCGGGGTCGGACTGCAGACCGTCCGGTTCTACGAACGAAGAGGACTCCTGCCGGATCCACCCCGATCCCGGGCAGGCCGTCGCCAGTACGCCGACGCCGACCTCCAGCGGGTCCGGTTCATCCGCCATGCCCAGGACCTCGGCTTTAGGACTCGTAAGAGAATAACTGACTGATATGACAGTCATATCTTGGGGCGAAT
>CAYINH010000066.1:0-10119 GCA_964364615.1 uncultured Gemmatimonadaceae bacterium | reverse complement strand
AACAGAGGACGTCCGTCCGGTGCATGAAGTGGCTGTGGTCGGGGCGGGCCACGACATGGTCCTCTTCGGCCGGCTGGGAAAAACTCGGCCATCCACATCCGGCGTCGAACTTGGCCTCAGAGGCGAAGAGGGTCGTCCCACAACAGATACAACGGTACACCCCCTGGTCGACGCAGTCATGGTACCGACCGGTAAAGGCCCGCTCCGTCCCGGCCTGCCTGGCGACCCGGAACTCCTCCGGCGAGAGCTGGACGGCCCACTCCGCGTCGGGCCGCCGCCGGTCCTCTGTCAGAGCTTGCCTCCGGCCACCGCGCGGACGATGTCCGACGGCGAGATGATTCCCACCAGCTCCCCACCGTCGACCACCAGCAGGCGGTGCACGTCCAGATAGAGCATCTCCTGGGCGGCCAGCTTGACATCGGCGTCGGGGGCGATCGTCTTGGGGACCCGGGTCATGAGGTCCCCCACCCGGGCATAGGTGGCCACCCGGTCGAGGGCCTCACCGGCCTCGCTTTCCGCCTCGGCCGCCAGGATGTCGCTGCTGGAGATCACCCCGACCAACTGCTGGGCGTCGTTCAGCACCGGCAGGCCGGAAACATGCCCGTCGGCCAGAAGTACTATCGCCTCCGAAATGGGCGCGTCCTGGTGAATGGTCTGCACATCGGTCTGCATCAAGTCGGCGACCCGAACCATGGGGCCCTCCTTCGGCAACGACGGGGGCCCATCCCCCGCCCACCTGGAAAGAACGCCCGACCGGCTGAACCGCCCGTGATTGGTCCGTGAAGCCACGTTCATGCCCCCTCAACGCTTGCCGAGGGAATCGAGGTTCCCGAACACCGCCCGGCCCTCGAGCAGGGTGGCCACCACCGGCACCTCGCCGATCTGGTGCGCCGGCACGGTAAACGGGCTGGTCCCCAGAATGACGAGATCCCCGTATTTGCCGACCATGAGTGATCCCGCCACGCTGTCGGTTCCGATCGCGCGGGCGGCACCCTGGGTGTACGCCCGGAGGGCGTCCTCGAGGGAGATCGCCTCGTCCGGGAGGAGGGCGTCCTTGGTGCCGGTACTGTCCCGGGGATTCCGCCGGGTCACGGCCACCTCGATCCCCAGCAGGGGCACTTGGCTGCTCACGTTCCAGTCGCTCCCGAACGCCAGCACGCCGTGCGCCCTGGCGACCGACCCGATCGGATATAGCCAGGTGCTGCGGGTCGGCCCGAGCGCGGGCCAAGTGAGGTCCACGATGTATGCGTCGGGGTAGGCCCAGAGCGGCTGGAAGTTGGCGATCACGTTGAGGGAGGAAAACCGGGGCACGTCATCCGGGTGAATCAGTTGCGCGTGGGCGATCTGGTGCCGCCGTCCACCCCGGTCCCGGCCGGCCTCGGCCCGCTCGATGGCGTCGAGCGACATCCGCACCGCCCGATCCCCGATCGCGTGGAAGTGAATCGAGAAGCCCCGATCCACCAGCGCCGCCACCATCGAGTCGAGTTGGGCCGGCCGCCACTCCGGCTCCCCGGCAAAGGGCCGGTCGGTGTACTTCTCGAGCAGGGCCGCGGTCCGGCCCTCGATGACTCCGTCCACGAAGAACTTGATCGTCTCGGCCCGGACCCTCGTGCCGCGGAATTCGTCCCGCCAGCCCACCAGGGTATCGACCTGCTCCATCCCCACCTCGGGGAGGGCTCGCATCGCGACCTCGACCCGGGCGGTGAGTTCCCTGCGGACGTCGAGGTCCCGATAGGCTTCCAGCAGGCTCCGGTTTCCGGCCGCTTCCATGAAGGCGGTGATCCCGTGCTGGTTGAGGAGCACCAGCGCGCGGCGGAGACCCGCCCGCCACTCGTCGGCGGTGACGGGTGGAATCCGGGTCGCCACCAGCCGCATCGCCGATTCCCGGAGCGTTCCCGAGGGCGTGCCCCCGCGATCGTGTTCGATCCGGCCGTTGAGCGGGTCGGCCGTGGTCCGGTCGACGCCGGCCACCAGGAGCGCCGCGGTGTTGACCCACGCCGAGTGGCCGTCGGCGGAACTGAGGTAGGCGGGCCGGTCTCCCGTCAGGCTGTCCAGGGTTTCGCGCCGGGGATTGCCCTCCGGAAAGGCGGGGAGACTCCAACTCGAGCCGATCAGCCAGCCGGTGTCCGGCAGGGCCGCCACGCATTCCGTGATCCGGGCGACAGTCGCGTCCCTGGTTTCCAGGTCGGTCAGGTCGCAGCGACCCTCCTCCACGCCAGCGGTGATCGGATGGACATGGGCATCGCCGAATCCGGGCAGCACCACCCGCCCATCGAGCGCCACTACCCGGGTGCCGGGGCCGATCCGCTCGAGCACTCCGCGGTCGTCCCCCAGGTAGATGATCCGCCCATCCTTGATCGCAATCGCCTCGACCCTGGGCTGGGCCAGGTCCATCGTCACGATCTCGCCGCCGGTCAGAATCAGGTCCGCCGCCGGCAGCCCCGGTCCGCACCCTGCGGCCAGCAGGAGGAGGAACGGGAGCCGGAGGCGCCGGGGCTCAGTCATGGGCGTCGGAGGCAAGGGAAAGGTGGTGACCGTCGGGGTCCTCATACAGCGCCATGACCACGCCCCCCCGTCGTTCCGGAGGGGACAGGCAGAGGCACCCCGCCTCGGTCAGTCGAGTGTGGGCCAGACCGACGTCCTCCAGATGGAGCCCCAATCGGACCGAACCCGCTCGGGTGGGGGAGTGGTGCTGTGGGGCATCCCAACGCGCCTGATGGAGGGTAAGACCGAGACTCCCGGTTTCGAGCTCGACCTGATCCCGGTCCTCGGAGAGAAGCCTGAGTCCGAGCACATCCCGGTAGAAGCGAATCGACCGGTCGAGGTCCGAGACGAACAGGATGACGTAGCGCAGGTCTAGCATGTCTGCCGCTCCTTCAGGCCCGCCACGTGGGCGGTGTGATGCCGACCATGCCAGGCGTACATCGCCAGCAGCTGGTCGAGTCGGAGGGTTCCCGCCTCCGGATGATTGATGGTCCGGGCAAAGTCTGCGTCGCTCATTCCCTCCAGCACCAGGGTCCAGCGCTGGTGCAGCGCGGTCAGCAGGTCGAGCGATGGTCCCACCGGCCCGGTGGAATCGGGCAGGCCGGCCCAGGCCGCCTGGTCGTAGGGCTTGATGGTCGGATGCGACTCGGTCAGGGCCAGCTTGAACCGGACATAGGCGTTGAGGTGGCTGTCCGGCAGATGGTGGGCCAGCTGCCGCACTGTCCATCCTCCGGGCCGATACGGGGTGTCGAGCTGGGCCTCCGTCAGTTCCTCGACCGCGGCCCGAAACTCGTCCGCCGCAGTCCGGATCGCCGTGATGGCACTCCGGCGGGCGGCCGCAGCCAGCGACTGCGGCATCACAAAGGGGCCGATGGGATGGCTGAGATCCATTACTCCTCCATACGTGAGTTCAGGGCAGTGGAGCACGGGCGTCTGGCTTGTCCTGGCCCGCATTCCTGTGAACCGGGTGGTGGGGCAGGCTGCCCGCCTTGGTCGCAGGGCATGCTACCAGGCGATCCCATAGTCCTCCCCGTGATTGCTCGAGCCCCCCCACATCGTCCCGTGCTTCCGGTCGAACCAGATCGCGTTGATCGGCCCCGAGGTCAGCCGCTGGAACTCGAGAGAGTACCCCATCTTCTGAAGCGCCGACCGGGTCCAGTCCGGCACCGACTCCGCCAGCGTCATCCGCCCCGCCCGGGCGGTGTGATCTCCGAAGGAGCTCCGCATCTGGTAGCTGTTCATGTTGGCGGCTTCGGTCGCCTCCTGGACGGTCATCCCGAACTCCACCACGTTGAGGAAGAACTGGAGGAGGTTCTGGTCCTGGCTGTCGCCCCCCTGCACCGCAAACGACAGAAACGGCTTCCCGTCCTTGAGGGCCAGGCTGGGGGTCAGGGTCACCCGGGGTCGCTTGCCGGGTTCCAGCACGTTGAACGGGCTCTCCCGTTCGTCGAGCACGAAACTCTGCATCCGCTGGCTCATCCCGATCCCGGTCCGGCCCGCCACCACCGCGGGAATCCAGCCCCCGCTCGGGGTGATCGACACTACCCACCCGGCCGAGTCCGCGGCCTGGATCGAGGTAGTCCCCGCGAAGAAGGCTGCGTCGTAGTCGGCCATCGGATCCGAGCCGGATTCGGTGGTCGTCGCCTTGGTCTTCGGCTTGGGCGGCCAGTCGGCCAGAATCGAAGTGTACGGGTTGCTGGCTCCCATGAACGGGTACGGGTCCCCCGGCTTGATGTCGGGATTGTTCCGGTCGGGCTGGATCAGCTTGGCCCGCTCCCGGGCGTACGCCTTGCTCAGCAACCCGGCCACCGGTTCCTCGGGCGGGGTGTAGCTGTCGCCGTAATAGAAGTCTCGATCGGCAAAGGCGAGACTCATCGCCTGGTAGATGGTGTGGATGTAGCGGGTGCTGTTGTACCCCATCGCCTTGAGGTCGTACGGCTCCAGAATGTTCAGCGCCTGCAGCAGGGCCGGCCCCTGGGTCCAGACGTTGAGCTTGTAGACGTCGATGCCCTTGTAGTTGGTGGTCACCGGCTCTTCGATCCGGACCTTCCAGTTCGCCAGATCGGCCATGGTGTGCAGCCCGCCCATCTCCTGCGATCCCCGGACGTACTCCGCCGCGATGTCCCCACGGTAGAACCGGTCATAGGCGGCATAGATCGCCTGCTTCCGGGTCTTCCCCTGCTTGAGGGCCGCGCGCTCCGTCTCGATCAGTTTGCGGAGGGTGATCGCCAGATCGGTCTGCCGAAAGATCTCGCCCGGAAACGGGGCCTCCCGCTCTTCACCCAGGTGGACCAGGAAGAGGCTCTTGGAGTAGGGCCACTCCGCGATCCGCTTCTTGTTCCGCTCGATGTTGTCGGCGGTCTGGGCCTCGATCGGATACCCATCCGCCAGCCGGAGTGCCGGGGCCAGCACCTCGGCCAGGCTCATCGTCCCGTACTCCGCCAGCATCACCATCAGCCCGCCGGCGGTGCCTGGGGTGGGTGCGGCCAGTGGGCCGTACTCCGGTGGGTAGTCCATGTCCTTGGCGGAAAAAAACGCCGGGGTGGCCCCCGTGGGGGCGGCCCCCAGCGCATTGATCCCGATCACCTTGCCGGTGTTGGGGTTGTAGATCAGGGCTTGGGTTTCGCCGCCCCAGCTCAGCACATCCCAGATTGTCGCGACGGCGGCCAGCATGCCCGCCGCCGCGTCCACCGCGTTTCCGCCTCGCTCGAAGATCATCGCTCCGGCGGTGGCGCCGAGCGGCTTCCCGGTGATCGCCATCCAGTGCTGCCCGTGGAGCGGAGGCTTGGCGGTCTTCTGGGCCGCGGCCACGGACGACAGGGTCGCCGCGACGGCCAGGAACACGGCGCCGGCGCGAATCACGATCTGACGATGGAGCATGGAGACCTCCGAAAGGGTAAAGCGGGGCCGCTGAGCGCGGGCCGACCTTGGGAGAATCAACCGTCGGTCGGCCCGCTGTCAACCGCGAGGACCTCCTCCGGTGTCAGACCTTGCGAGCCAGGATGAGGCCGTCCCGAATGGGGATCAGGGTCACCTCCCACCCCGGATCCGACCCGATCCGCCGGGTGAACTCCCGCACCCCTTCGGTGGCCGGCGACCGGTCGGCCGGATCGAGAATCCGGCCACTCCAGAGCATGTTGTCGATCAGGATGGCCCCACCCGGACGGAGTTTGGCCGCCATGACCGGCAATGAGTCGGGGTACCCCTGCTTGTCGATATCATTGAAGATCAGGTCGAAGGGTCCCTCGGCTTCCTGGAGGGCCGCGACCGCTTCACCCACATGGAAACGGACGACCTCCCCCAGCCCCATCCCGCCCAACCGGTCCCGCGCCTCGGCCGAAAGTGCCTCGTCCCAGACCACATGGTGCACCTCTCCGCCCCCGTTGGCGATCACCGCCCGGGCAAACCAGGCCGTGGAGTAGCCGAAGCCGGAGCCCAGTTCGAAGATCCGGCGGGCACCTATCAGCCTTGCCACCACATAGGCAAACTGGCCAGCGGCCGGTCCGATGATCGGAAAACCATCCCGGGCGGCCCGTTCTTCCATCGCGGCCAGGCCCTCGGGGCGCTCCGGAACCAGTTGATTGAGGTAGTCGGCAATCGGCTGCGGCAGGATCATGGTCATCGACAGCTCCGGTGATGCGTTGCGAGGGAAGTGGTGCCCGAGCAGATTGGGGGATGGTCAAGCACACCAGACAGACCGGGTTCCGGCTGGCCGGACTCGCCACCCTGCTGCTGCTGGGCGGGTGCAGCCGGGGGATCTCCGTCCGCACCCACTACGACCCGGCGGGCACCTCCATCTCGACCAGCTACCAGTCGTTTGCCTGGCTGACCCCGGCCCCCGGGGCCACCCGGACCGAGCCGGATGGGCTGGAGGCGACGGTCCGGCTGGCGACGGAGTCGGCCCTGGTGGCCAAGGGCTACGCCCTGATCCCGCTTGCCCCCCACTTCAGAATGGGCTGGCACTACACCACCGGACCGACCGAAGTCACCGCGCTCTACCTCTACTACCCCTATACCTGGGGCCGCTGGTTTCCGGGCGGCGGAGTCAACTTCTCCGGGTCGTATCGCACGGAGCTGCCGGCCGGGACCTTGCTGCTCGACGCGGTGGACGCCTCCACCAATGAACTCGTCTGGCGAAGCACCGCCCTGCTGAAGCTCGACGACAATCCCGCCATCCTCACCCGGCAGGTCACCGAGGCGATCGGCAAGATGATCGCCAGGTTCCCCAGGCCCTAGTTACTCCAGCGCCTTGCCCCTGGTCTCCGGCAGTCCGAGAATCAGTACCCCCGCCAGGACATAGAACAACGCCGTCACGCCAAGAGCACTCCCGAAGCCCTGGCTGTCGGCGATTGCCCCGACGGTCATCGGGGCCAGTGCCGAGAACGCCCGGCCCGTGTTGTAGCAGACGCCCTGGGCCGTGCCCCGGATGGCGGTGGGATAGAGTTCGGCCAGCATCGCGCCGAAGACGCTGAAATATCCGTGGCCGAAGAACCCGATCAGCGGCCCCAGCAGGAGCAGCAAGCCGGGGTGACTTCCCGCCTGTCCGTAGAGCGGCACCAGCGCGGCGGAACTCAGCACGAAAACGAGGAATACCGGCCGGCGGCCGAACCGGTCGGCCAGGAAGCCGAACGAGAGGTATCCACCCAGGGCGCCCAGCTGCATCGGGATGATCCACCCCGAGGAACGGACGACTCCCAACCCCGCTCCCCCATCGGCCACCGGCGCCGCCAGGAAGGTCGGCACCCAGGTAAAGAGCCCCCAGTAGGCGAACATCAGCAGCGTCGCGACCCCGGTGGCCACCATGGTTCGACCCAGCAGCGGCGGCCGGAAGATCGCCCGGAGCCCGGCCCCGAGGGCTCGCTCCCCGCGCTGCGGCTTCCATTGAGCGGGCTCGGCCACATTGCGCCGGATCCAGAAGGCCAGGAGCCCCGGCAGGATTCCCACTACGAAGAGGGGCCGCCACCCCCAGAGAGGAATGATCAGGGCCGCGAGCACGGCCGCCAGGATATAGCCGACCGCCCACCCCGACTGCATGATCCCGATCGCCTTCCCCCGGTGGGCGCTGGGCCAGGTCTCGGCGACCAGCACCGATCCGGCGGACCACTCGCCGCCGAGCCCGATCCCGACCAGGGTCCGCCAGAGCACCAGCATCGCCACACTCCCCGCGGTGGCGGTGAGGGCGGTAAAGACCGAGTAGGTCAGGATCGCCACCTGGAGCATCCGGGCCCGGCCGTACCGGTCGGCCAGGACCCCGAACCCGATCCCGCCAAAGGCGGAACTCAGCAAGGTCACCGAGGCGAGCCCCCCGGCCTGCACCGCGGTAAGCCCGAACTCGGTCCGGATCGCGCCGAGGGCGAAGGCGTAGAGCATCACATCCATCGCGTCGAGCATCCACCCGGACGTGGCCGCGACCAGGGCATGCCACTCGGTGCGACCGACCGAGCGCCACCAGGCCGGGGCCGGTTGCGAAGGGTGTGGGAGTCCTGTTTGGTTAGACGTCATGAGTGCCGCTGCTCCGTCCCTTCGGTCCGGTCCTCGCCTTCCTCACTCATCGCCTCCGGCAAGGAAACAAGCATGGAGTCCCTGATACCGATCGTCGTGGTGCCGACGGTCTTCGCCTTCATCCTGCTGATCGGACCGTTTCGCCAGCCGCTCACCCGGTGGATCAATCGCAAGGCCGATGGGGGCGAGGGCGGGATGATGCTTCGAGAGGAGCTGAGGATCGAACCCTCCTTCAGCCAACCCGCCCGCCGGTTCGTAGCGGGGCCCGCTCCGCCGGACGATCCCGGGTTACCCCCCGAGCCACGCCCTCGCCTCGTCGGGGCATCGGAACCCTTGCACCAGCAGGCCGCGGTGTTCTGCGATTTCGACCGCGAAGCCAAGCCGGTCGAAGGGCGGCCGGAGCTGACCCACGATGGCCACCCGACTCCGTGACCCGAATCCTGAGTCCTTGGCGCCATCGACCAGCTCGAACACCTCAGTGGCCGAGAGATCCGCTTCCAGTTCCAGGAGGTCGATCAGAATCGGGGGGAACTCCCGGGCGGCCGCCTCGGTCACCAGCACCTCCATGGCCTCGCGGCACGCCTCGTAGTTCATCTGGCCACAGAGCGTCATGGCGAGGTGTCGGGGAGTCGCTTCAAGTTTGAGGTCGTATGACATGTCGGCTCGGAAGAGGGCCAGGACCACCCGGGGTGTCGGAGACCACCCAATGTAACGTCCGCGGCCACAACGTGCGTTGGCATCCCCCCGGGGGGATCGGCTAGATTGTCTCCCCCCATTCTGACCCTGGTCCCGTGACTCTTTCCCCTGGTCAGCGAGGCCGGGAGCCAGGTGGAGATGTCCGCGCTCAGGTCGAGCTTCCCCTGCTCCACCAGCTACAGGGTCGCGGCCGCGGTAAACTGCTTGGTGACCGACCCGATCCTGACCCCGGGCGGCCCCCGCACTCCCCAGCGCCAGGAATAGCAGGGACAACAGGCAACGGCGAATACGCATGGAACCTCCAGACGGGTGCTCGAGCGTGACACCTCAGGATCCCTCAGGATGGGTCGCCCGTCGGTCGATGGCCCGCAGCCACATCCGACGGATGATGGCGCTCCCAGGATAGATGACCCGCCAATAGGCGGCAAATTGGCGACGCGCCGAGGGGCTGTTCGCAAACACCCGGGTCTCGGTGGATACGAGCGACCGGCCTGGTCCATCGGCCGTCACCACAAAACTCATGGTCGCCAGGGTGAATCCGGGCGCCAGGTCTTCCTGCCAGATCTGCGGGGTGACCGTCCCGTGAGTCCCCGGCGGCGCCCTGATGACCGCGCCGATCACCAGTTCGCGCGGAACGTCATCCGCCAGCCACACGAAGCCACTCCGGGTAGCCACGTCGATCAGCGACTCGCGGTCCCCCGCATTCAAGATGCTCTGCGGGAGCGGCCGACCGCCGCGCCGGATCCAGGTCAGCGTCCGAAACAGGCTGATCTCGTCCGCCCGGACCCGCTTGATGGCCTCAAACACGCGCGCCGGCGGAGCGGCGACTCGGATGGTGTGGAACTCACGAAACTGCCAGACGGGCGCGAATTCGTCGAGTCGGGTTTCCACCCGGGTGACGCGCGACTCGGATGCTGGCAGAATCAGGCCGACACCGGCCACCAGAACGCCCGCTCCCGCCACCACGAGTCCGCCCCAACGGGTCGTGACTCCGAGCCGCCGGATCGGTCTCACGGTGAGAACCACTCCGACGGCCGCCAGGAGAAATCCAGGGTACACAACCAGAGAACCGATCATCCGAATTCTCCCTCTCGCACCGGCTGCGTCGCCGGCGCTCAGGCGATGGGAATCCGCCCGATGTTTGCCGCAAGCCAGGCATCGAAGTCGAGCAAGGTCGGATTCAATGAACCCGCCAGCCGCACGTCGCGGGTCCGCAGGAATTTGTCGCCCAGGATGGCCTGGAACTGGAACATGTTGCCGAGGTCCTCTGCCCCGGGAAAGCCCAGCCTCCTCCGGTCCACCGTGAATGTTCCAACTATCGGGCACTCAACTATCCGCTTGGAGGACCTGCCGACGCTCGCTGGCAGATCCCGCCCTCCCGCTCCCCGGGCGCCGCTACCTGGCGAGCCCCGCCGGCGCCCGGGCCCGACCCATCCC
>CAYINH010000065.1:4006-10279 GCA_964364615.1 uncultured Gemmatimonadaceae bacterium | reverse complement strand
CGGCGGGCAGGACTCCTGGCCTCGCCACCGGCAATGTCGACGACAAGGCCAAGGGGCCGATCCTCCTCTTCGTCGGCCCGCCGGGCGTAGGCAAGACCTCCATCGCGAAGTCGATCGCCCGAGCGATGGGCCGGAAGTATGTCAGGATCTCCCTGGGCGGGGCGCGGGACGAGGCCGATATCCGAGGCCATCGCCGCACCTACGTCGGTGCCATGCCCGGTCGGATCATCCAGGGCCTCAAGCAGGCCGGCAGCAGGAATCCGGTCTTCCTGCTCGATGAGGTCGACAAGCTCGGGGTCTCCTTCCAGGGCGACCCGGCCTCGGCACTGCTGGAGGTTCTCGACCCGGCCCAGAACGATTCATTCACCGACCACTACCTCGGGGTGCCGTTCGACCTGAGCGAAGTGCTCTTCGTCGCCACCGCCAACTTCCTGCAGAACATTCCCAGCCCGCTGCTCGACCGGATGGAAGTGGTCGAGTTCACCGGGTACATCGAGCGCGAGAAGCTGCAGATCGCCAAGACGTACCTGATTCCCCGGCAATTCAAGGAGAACGGACTGACCGCGGACAACCTCACCCTGTCCGATGAGGCGATCAGCGAGGTGATCGCCCGGTACACCCGTGAATCGGGGGTCCGCCAGCTCGAGCGGGAGATCGGCAAGCTGTGCCGGAGGGTGGCTCGCAAGATCGCGGGTGAGGACATCCCCCGGCTCGATCTCCAGGCCGACGCGGTCAAGGACATCCTGGGCCGGCCCCGGATTCACCCCGAGACCAAGCTGCTGGAGGACACGGTCGGGGTGGCCACCGCCATGTACTACACCCCGGTCGGCGGCGACATCATGTTCATCGAAGCGTCCACCATGAAGGGGAAAGGCGACCTGGTCCTGACCGGTCAGCTGGGCGAGGTGATGAAGGAATCAGCCCGGGCCGCCTGGACCTATGCCCGGGCCCACGCCGCCGCCCTCCGGATTCCCGATGAGATGTTCGAACGGGAGATCCACATCCACGTGCCGGCGGGGGCCATTCCCAAGGACGGTCCCTCGGCCGGGGTCACCATGGCGACCGCCCTGATCTCCGCTTTGTCGGGCCGCCCGGTCCGGCACGACATCGCCCTCACCGGTGAAATTACCTTGCGGGGCCGGGTGCTCCCGATCGGCGGACTCAAGGAGAAGATCCTCGGGGCCTGCCGAGCCGGCATTACCCGGATCCTGATTCCCAAGGAGAACGAGCCTGATCTGGAGGATCTGCCGGACGAAGTCCGGGCGGCGATCGAGGTCTATCCGGTACAGGAACTGGGTGAGGCACTCGCCCTGACCTTGCGGGGGGCCACCTTCCGGGAAGGGCGCCTGCTGTTCGGGAACGATGACCCCAAGGATGTCGCCCCGCTCCTGGCGGGGTACCGGCACTAGGGGGCGATCGGAGGACTGGTCGGCGCCGCGGCGAAGGCAGTGCGGATTTCTTCGACCGCTCCCCGGAGCTGGCTGGCCAGCGCCACCGGGCGACTGGCCGCCTTGAGGGCGATGTCTTCCCTTCGGCAGGTGGTCGTGACCTCACCGAAGCCGTAGGCACCAGCCGAGCCTGCCAGCCGGTGAAACAGCACCGTGAGCTGGCGGATGGCATCGGGGTCTTCCCCTTCGAGCCGCTCCACCGCCGCCAGGATCTCCTCCAGCCTGGAGGGGATCTCCGCCAGATACTCGGCCCGCAACCGGGCCATCAGATCCTCGAGCGCTTCGCTCACCGACCGGTCAGCCCGTCGATCGCGAGGTCGGCCGCGGCCACCAGGGCCGGGCCGGTGGTCCAGTACCCCTCCACCCGATCGCCGCCCATCGTCCCCACCAGCGCCAGCCGCCGGTCGATCACCGCCAGCATCGCCGGGCCGGGCCACCGCTCCGCGGGCCCATGAACATCCACCGGAGCGGGCGCCCGGTCCACCGGTCCGTCGGCGGAGAGTTCCAGGGTGACCGGGACTGCCGCCGCTCGACGGAGGGCTGGCGCGAGTCCGGGATAGGCGCTGGCAGGGAGGAAGAGCCGGACCGAGGTCCGCGCCTTGGCGATCTCCAGGGACAGCATCTGGGTCACGCCGCGCAGCGAGGTGACTTCGATGGTGGTGAGGGAGGAGGGAATGGAGATCTCGGAGAGGGCCTGGCTCAATTCGTCCATCGCCCGACCCTGCCGGTCCACGATCCGGGACAGCAGCACCGGCGGCGGCTCAGGCCGGTAGCGCTTGGGGCGACTCCCCTCCACCCGCGCCGCGCCCTTGCTGACCAGGCCCTCCAGCGCCGAGTAGGCGTTGGCCCGCGCCAGCCCGGCCGTGCGGGCGATCGCATACCCGGTCCCGGGCCCGGCGGTGACCAGCACGCCGTACACCAGGCTTTCCGTCGGAGTGAAATCGAAAGGGGTGAGGTCGAGGGTCACGGCAGGAGTATGCCATGCCACCACCTTCCACGGAAGGGTCCGCGGCGGGGTGGTGGCCTCAGAGGTACTCGATCGGCCGTCCCATCAGCACGGCGATCAGCGCCAGCCGGAAGGTGACATCGGTCAGCCGCCCATCGGCCGTCTTGGTGTCGGGCTGGAGCGGCCAGTAGTGGACCGTCACCGGGTTGGTGGCCTTGGGTGCACTGGCCAGACTCTTGGGCCGCCAGACCCCCTTGTTGTCACAATCGGCATAGAGCCGGTGCAGCGCCCGCTGGGCACCGAGGCACTGGCCGACGGCGCCGATGCGGGCCATCAGCTCGATGAAACACAGGGTCAGCGGGATGTCCTTGACGTGGCCCCTGGCGTCGACCCCCGTCGGATCGCCGAGCAGGATGTGCGTCGGCTTGAGCTTCTTCCGGCCGACCGCGATGGTGTAGGTCCGTCGCGAGGCGGGCTGGGAGAGGTACTGGCCCAGGCGCTCGGTAAACCCGCCTCGTTCCCGGCGGATCTCCGGCAGCGCCGCAATCAGGGCCAGGGTGTACCAGGTCGGAGGATTCGCCGCCGGATTCAGGATCAGCGAGGAGCCCGACCGGCACAGGGGGTTCTCCGAGAGCGAGCTGCGCAGGAAGCTGGAAACCCCGGTGGCGATCTTGTGGGCCGACCCGCGAATGCGAGGATCGTCCCCGTGCCCGGCTTCCGCCAGGGCGGCGGTGGCGGCCTCGCGCATGGTATCGCGGACCCACTCTTCGGACTGGGGAGTGGTCTTCACCGACTTGCCGTACTCGAACATCAGGGTCGGGTCAGGATCCCGGGACAGGTACCGGAACAGCAGTCGGTCGGCCAGTCGATGGGCCCGACCGTTGGCGGGATACCCCAGTTCGGTGAGGTGGCGGTACTGGGCAATGGTGCCGACGTCCTTGATGCCATCCTTGACGGACTTGGCCACCCCCAGGAGGTTGCCGCCCCAGACGCCGTCGTCCTTCTGCTTCTTGCAGATGGCGACCACCGGTCTGGACTCGACCAGGGCCTGCTCCAGGAGGTCGAGGCCGGGCTGCCCCGGGGGTGCCAGATCCCGCATGGTCCGGAGCCGGATGGCCTCGCTACCGTGCTCCATGAGCCAGCCCAGAGGCACCTTATGTGGCGCAGAGAGGTCCAAGGAAACTCCTTTGGTGGGGCCCCGCGAAGCGTGGCCAAATTAAACGCACCGAGCCCCCGCGGCTACCCCGACCCTCTCCTTTCCTTGTAAGTCAATATAAATCAATGACATCCAGATGACCGAAGAAACCCCAGGATCAAAGCTGCCGTGGTGTCCGGCTGTTCCATTTGGGGACGATGCATGGCGTTCAGAGCCGCAAGTTGGCCGCAGGGAAGGAGTTGCACCAGGCTGTCGGCGGTTTCGAACGGTATGACCGGGTCAAACCGCCCCCAGATGACCAGAGTTGGCATGGTGAGGTTCCTGAAGTTCTCGCCGATCCCACCGAAGTCGAACTCCCTCAGCATCCGGCCCGTGACCGATCGGTAGCCGGAATCGGCGATCGGGTCGTACTCCGCCATCCCGGACGGTTCCCCCAGCCACTCCGGGTCGTGCACCGGTGTGATGAAGGCCCGTGCGCTCTGCCACCAGCCGACGATTTCCTGCCCCCGCTCGCCGACCACGTCCCCGATGCGCCCGAGACCCGGGTTGAGTCCGGCTGGGGCGATGAGGATGACCTGGACGATCCGGTCAGCGCTGGCGAGGGCAGTGGCGGATACGACCGCGCCTCCCATCGAGTGACCGATCAGAACCAGGGGCCCGCGAGTTTCCTGATCGAGGAAGCGCCGCAGCCAGGTCGCCATCTGGCTGAGCGAATACACGGTATCCGGCTTATCGGTGATCCCGAAGCCTGGCAGGTCGATGGCCACGACCCGATGATGCAGGGCGAGGCGGTCGAAGATCGCTCGCCAGCCGAGGAGATGTTCACCGTAGCCGTGCACCAGGACCAGGGTGGTGTCACCGGTGCCACCTCGAAGGATCCTCCATCTCAGTCCCCCGGCTTCCACCTGTTCGGCGAGGTGGCGCGGCCGGTTCTCCCGGGAGCGATCGAGCAGCAACCACAGCGGGATGAGCAGGATAAAGAGCAGGGCCCAGCGGGCCACCGGCGGGACCCGCATCAGCGACTATCGTCCAAGGATCAGCAGGACTCCGCCTGGCACGACCTGCCCCACCAGATCGGCGAGGACGCTCACGGCCTCGATCCCATCGGTCGGTCGGCGGTCGGGTCCGGGCTTGAGGGCGAGTCCGGGCCAGCCGCCGATGCCGCTCACCACGGCGATGAGCTGCCTCCCGTCGGGGCCGGCGAAGGAGATTGGGTTGCCGACGATACCTGATGGCGTCTTGAATCGCCAGCGTTCCCGCCCGTTGGAGGCGTCGACCGCTTTCAACCAGCCGTCGAGTGTGCCATAGAAGACCAGGCCGCCGCCGGTCGCCAGGGCGCCCCCGAAGACTGGAAACGGCTCGCGGATTTCCCAGGCCACCGACCCGGTCGTCGCGCTCCAGGCGAGGAAGCGGCCTCGACTGCCGGAGCTTCCCGTGACGATCCGTACCTTGGCCCCCACAAACGGCTGCCCGGGCTGGAAACTGGCTCCGGTGGGCTCGAGATCCATGCAGAGGTCCATCGCCGGTACGAAGAACAGTTCGGTGATGGGAGAGTACGCCGCCGGCTGGAAGGCCTTCATGCCCATCAGCGAGGGGCAGATTCCGCGGGTGGTCCCGCTGGCGCGTGGCAGATACGCCGAGTCGAGCACTGGCAGGCTGCTCGCGGTGTGAATCTCCCGGGCCCAGTTGACCGGCCCGTACTTCTGAGCCAGGAGGAGCCGGCCCGTGGCCCGATCGATGGTGTAGGCGAACCCGTTGCGATCGAAGTGGACCAGCCCCTTCACCGCCCGGCCCCCGAAATTCAGATCGAGCAGGATATTTTCGTTGCTGGCCCCGAAGCCCCAACGATCCCCGGGGGTGAGTTGCAGGACCCATCGTGCCTGGCCGGTCCTCGGATTCCGGGCAATCAGGGACGAAGTCCATTTGTTGTCCCCGATCCGCTGATACCAGTTCATCGGGGCGGGCGCCCCGGTGCCGTAGTACACCAGGTCGAGGTCCGGATCGTAGCTCAACCAGCCCCAGGTGGCGCCGCCGCCCCTCTGCCAGCTGTCGGCGTTCCAGGTCGACAGCCCGAGTCGCGGCCCCTGATGCGACGGGTAGTTGAGGTTGGGGAGGGGTCCGATCAGGGTCTCCTGGTCCGAGCCCATCGACCAGGCCCGCCAGGCCTGCTTCCCCGTATGGGCATCGTAACCCGTCAGATAGCCGCGGTTGCCGAACTCCCCGCCGCCGACGCCGACGATCACCAGGTCGCCGACCACGAGGGGAGCCGACTGCATGGTGGTGCCGGTGGCGGGATCGCCGTTGGTGACCCGCCAGAGCTGCTTTCCGGTCCGGGTGTTGAGGGCCACCAGGTCGCCGGTGAACATCGCCAGGTAGAGCTTGCCGCTGGGGTGCCAGGCCAGACCCCGGTTGCCGACGTCGCAGCAGAGTGCCAGGACCGGACCGCGACCGGCGGGCGGCGAGTAGCTCCAGAGCGGGGCCGCGCCCGGCCGGTTCAGATCGAAGGCGACCACCCGGCTGGGGTGTGGCGTCTGGAGGTACAGCTTGCCATCGATGACGAGCGGGTTTCCCTCATGCCCGGCGAGGGAGCCGGTGGGCCAGCTCCAGAGCACCTTCAGCTCGTTGACGTTGGCGGGCGTCAGTTCGGTGAGCGGGCTGAAGCGGGTCAGGCCGGGATCTCTCCCCGCGGGGGGGGGGGGGGGGGCGCGGCCCCCCCCCCCCCC
>CAYINH010000065.1:0-3996 GCA_964364615.1 uncultured Gemmatimonadaceae bacterium | reverse complement strand
GACTGGCCCGCCGCGGGGAGGGCACCGGCGAACGTCAGGAGCGCGACCAGCGCCGTCATTGGGACCATCGGAATCCGCATGTCAGATAGATAGGAACGGGACCGGGGGGCGGCAAGCACACCAGATTACCTTGAGTGGCACGGTCGCGGACACTACGATTCGAACCACCCCTAGGAATCGAAGGCCCCATGCACATCTCCATCACCTACTGCGTCGTCTGAAACTATGAGCCCCGGGCTGCCAGTCTGGTGGCCGAGCTCAAGACTGCCTACTCCGACGCGACGGTCCAGTTGATCCCCGCCGGCGCCGGGGTCTTTGAAGTGGTCGTCGACGGGACCCTGGTCTTCTCCAAGAAGGCCCTCCGCCGCCACGCGGAACCCGGGGAAGTGGTCGCGGCCATCGGGGTGGGGAGCTGAGGAGCCGCTGCCGCCGATGCGGATCGCCATCTCCACCGGTGGGGGAGACGCCCCAGGGCTCAACGCCGTCATCCGAGCGGTGGTCCTGTCCGCCTCGGCCCGGGGCTGGGAGTGTTTCGGGTGCCTTCGCGGCTTCGACAGCCTGATGGCCCGGGGCGATCCCGATCGGTCAGGAAGCTGGAGTCGTCCAGAGCGGCGCCGGGTCGCGTTTCCCCATGGGCTGATGCCGCTGGGTCCCCAGGAGGTGCGGGGGATCACCCATCTGGGCGGTACCATCCTCGGCTCCTCCAACCGCGGCAACCCGTTTCGCTGGTCCACCCCCGGACCGGACGGAACGCCGGTGGAGACCGACCGATCGGATGAACTGATTGCCGCATTCGGTGCGGCCGGGATCGATGGCCTCGTTTCGATTGGCGGAGACGGCACCCTCCGGATCGCCCACGATCTGTCGCTGAAGGGCCTGCCGGTGGTCGGGGTGCCCAAGACGATTGACAACGACGTGTTCGGGACCGACGTCACCTTCGGATTCGACACGGCCGTGGCGACCGCGACCGATGCGATCGACAAGCTGCACTCCACCGCCGAAAGCCACGATCGAGTCATGGTGGTGGAACTGATGGGCCGCAACGCCGGGTGGATTGCCCTCTACAGCGGTATCTCCGGCAGCGCGGACGTCATTCTGATTCCCGAGATCCCTTTCGATATTGAAAGTGTCTGCGCCAAGATCCGGGATCGGGAGGCCCATGGCCGGCGGTTCTCGATCGTGGTGGTCGCCGAGGGTGCCCGACCCAAAGGGGGCGAGCAGGTGCTGCTCGACACCGCCGGGGCGGGCACCGTCGAGCGGCTGGGCGGGATCGCCGCCGCGGTGGCCGAGGCGATTGCTCAGCGGACCGCGAAGGAAACCCGGAGTCTGGTGCTGGGCCATCTCCAGCGAGGCGGTTCACCGACCGCCGCCGATCGCCTCCTGGCGCTCCGTTTCGGCGCGGCTGCGGTGGGCGCGATCAGTGATGGCGCCTTCGGGTCACTGGTGGTTTTCGGGTCCGATGGAGTGGGTTTCCGGCCCTTGGCCGAAGTTGTTGGCCGGCAGCGACTGGTCCCCCTGAACCACGGGGTGATCCAGACGGCCCGAAGCCTGGGGACCAATCTCGGTGACTGACGCCGATCCCAAGGTCGAGCTGCGTCGGGCGGCGTTGGAGCGTCGGGATGCGTTGCCCGACCGGGAGGCCAGGGGTCGCCAGATCCAGGAGGCGGTCCATCTCATCGACCGCTTCGCATCGGCACGGGTGGTGTCCAGCTACGTCGGCGTGAAGAGTGAAGTCGCCACCCAGCAACTGATCGGCCACCTGCTGTTTCACGGCACCACGGTGGCGGTGCCGTGGCGGGAGGGGGAGGAACTGGCTCTGGTCCGGCTTGATGCGCTGGAGGAACTGGTCCCGTCGTCGTTCGGCCTCCTGGAACCCTCGCTGGGGATCTGCGGTTCCCCCGACCGCGAGCTGCTCGCCAACGCCTGTGATGTCCTGATCATTCCCGGCCTCGCCTTCGATCGTACCGGCGCCCGACTCGGCTACGGGCGGGGATACTACGATCGCCTGCTCCGGCGAGTCCGCCCCGATGCGCTGCGGATCGGGCTGGCGTTCGACTGTCAGGTGGTGGAGACGGTGCCGACGGGGCCCACGGACGAGCGGGTCCACCTGATCGTGACCGAAGAGGAGTTGATCTGGGTCAGCGGACCAGCGGAGTCGGCCGGCCCCTGAGCGCGCTTAGCCGCCCGGCGATCGCGGCGGCGTCAGGGGACTTCTCGGCCATCGTTCCCTCCCCTCAGTTCGGATTCGCATCCAGCCGGCAGGTGGCCCCCTGGCCGTGGCTTTCCTCGATCTCCACCGCCAGCGCGGTCATCGTCGCCCCTGCCGTCGTCAACGCCGTCCACACCTCGGCCGCCGCGAATTCCGCCAGGCGCTCCGCCGTGGTCTGGCTCACCGGGAGCAGGCAGGCGTGTGTTGCCGGGACCACCAGCCACTCCGGCCAGTGGTAGTCGATCACCACCCGGTCCCCGGCCTCCCGGACCGTCAACTCCTGGTTGGTCATCGGGATCAGCAACCGGTGGTCCATCCGGTCGGCGATGGCCCGCAGGGCCTGCTTGAGGAGGGCGAAGTCGATCACGAATCCGGTCTGGGGATCGACTGGACCGGTCACGGTGGCGCCGATCCGGTAGTTGTGGCCGTGGAGCCGCTCGCACACGTGGCCCCGAAGGGTGAGGAAGTGGGCGGCCGAGAAGCCCAGGGTTTCCTTGGCGACAGTCAGCTCGAATACCGGGGGCACGGCGCCTCCTTGAGGGCGTCTTTCGGCGGCTTCGGGAAAGATACCCGGTGTCCATCTCTGGGGGGTCAGCTGTCCCGCCCAGCGGACATGTGGCACCGGAACCCCCGCCCTTTCGCGGTGATTTCGCGGAGCAAATGGATGGCACGCCCCCTGCTTTTCTCTCCGTCACCTCTCGCAGGAGTTGTCGGATGCGGACTCTCTCGCTTCTTGCTCTGGTCAGCGCGGTGGCCCTGGTGCCGGCCCCTGCCGCCGCTCAGGTCTCCGCCCGGGTTCACATCGGCGGGCCGATCGGCGGATGGATTGAGGTCGGCAACCCGCCCCCGGTGGTCTACCTGCCGCGGGCTCGTCGGATGGCGACCCGGGATTATTACCGTGGGCCCGGGGCGATCGTGGTCCACCGGGGGAAGCACCGGCATGATCGATACTGCCGGCACTCCGGCTACGACCGCCTGGTGGTCTACTACGACCGGGATCACGATCGGTACTACGACCGGAATGATGATCGGTACCGGGATCGGGATGACGATCGATACTACGACCGGGATGACGATCGGTACCGTGATCGGGACGACGATCATTACCGGGGTCGAGATTCCAGGCGGGGGCGCGGCTGGCAGCGGGTCCAGATTTATCGACACGACGGACGCTACTACCGGTCCCGGTAGTGGACGGCCTGCGGGGCGCTGAGCGGATTGGTATCTTGAGAGATCCGCTCACCGCTCCGGAGGCTGGTCCATGGTCCTGATGCTCTCGCTCCTTGCCACCGTCGCGTCGTGTGCTCCCGCCGGGAATGCCGTTGGCTCCGACACCCTGGCCATCCTCTATCAGCAGGGCCAGCCGTTCCCGCAGTTTCTGGTGGAGGCCAAGGCCCGAAAGCAGACCTGGACCGAGAACTACGCCCTGGGTGGTCTCAGCCCGGAAACCCTCGCCCGGGTCCATGCGCTCACCGGCCGGTGGCGGCTGCTGGTAATTGCGGTAGATCGGTGCAGTGACTCGGCCAATACCATTCCGTTTCTGGCGCGGATGGTCGAGGCATCCGACGGGGTGCTGGAGATGCGGATCGTCCACCCCGATCAGGGCAAGGCGGTGCAGGAGGCCCACCGGACGTCCGATGGCCGGGCGGCCACCCCGACCGTGATCCTGCTTCGCCATGCGGACCGTAGCGCCGGCTAGGAAGCGCTCACTGCCAAGGGCCGCGAACGGGCGCAGGCCTTGGTCGCGGCGGTGAGCGGCATGGGTGTTACGGCGATTTACAGCCCGG
>CAYINH010000064.1:5951-10296 GCA_964364615.1 uncultured Gemmatimonadaceae bacterium | reverse complement strand
CACGACCAGCCACGCCGCACGGATCCTCGGCCCAATACTCGACCGGCTTCCCGAGCTCCATCGGGAAGGGCGCGGTTTCCTCGACGCGATCGTCCGAGTGGCCCCAACCACCCCGACCGTTCGAGGGCTCGCTCGGACCTTCGGGGTCTGCCCCAGTACCCTGATGTCCCGGTTTACCAGGGCGGGGCTGCCCTCGGCCAAGCGGTACCTGGCCTCGATCAGGATTCTTCACGCGGCCCAACTGATGGAAAACCGCGGGCTGACGATCGCGGACGTCGCCTACCGGCTCGAATGCTCCTCCCCCCAGAGCTTCGGGCGGCACATCCGGACCGTCCTTGGCATCACCTGTTCGGAGTTTCGGGGGCGATTCCCCTTCCCCGCCTCGCTGGACCGGTTTCTGAAGCTGATGATTGAGCCCTATCAACGGGAGTGGCAGCAGTTCAGACCGGGCGGGTACCGGCACCCCCAAGGGTTGGGCGGCTCAGGCCCAAACGGGAGGGCCACTGAGGCCGAGTTCGGTAGTAGTCGTAAGTGAAACCACTTCAATTCCGGCCTCGAGGAGCCGCTGCGCCCCGCCCTGCTCCCGGTCCACCACCACCAGGACCCCCAGCACCACACCCCTGGCTCGCCTGACCGCCTCCACCGCCCTGAGGGCGGAGCCTCCGGAGGTCAGTACGTCCTCCACCACCACCACCGAAGCCCCGGGGGCGAAATTGCCTTCGATCTGCCTGCCGGTGCCGTGATCTTTCGGTTCTTTCCGGACACTGAACGCGTCCACGGTCGGAGGCTGGGCCACGCTGGCACCGGCGATGGCGTAGGCCACCGGGTCCGCGCCCATGGTGAGTCCACCCACGGCGGTGGGCTCCCAGCCACGGGCGCGAATCACCGCCAGGCCGAGCCGTCCGATGAGCGCCTGCCCCTCGGCCGACATGGTGGAGGGGCGAGCGTCGATGTAGTAGGAGGAGCGGAGACCACTGGCGAGGACAAAGTCCCCGTGACGGACCGATCGAGCGAGGAGAAGGGTGCGGAGGCTTTGCCTGTCGCTCACTGGTTCCGGCCGAAGAGGCGGGACAGGAATCCCTGGCTCGACGGTGGCAGGGGGGCGTTGTTCGCGGCGGCAACAAAGGCCTTCGCGAACTCGTCGATCGACTTGGACCGCTTCCCCATGTCCCGCTCCAGCGCTTTCATGACCACCGCCTCGAGGTCGGGCGAGATCTTCGCGCCCTCCATCGATTCGCCGAGTGGCGTAGGACTCTGGGTAAGTAGTTGTTGGAACAACTCCCTCGGGTTTCTGCCCTGAAACGGGAGTTTGCCGGCCAGCATGTGGTAGGCGATCGTCGCCAGGCTGTAGACATCGGCCTGTTCGCTCACGAGCTCGCCGCTCAGCGCCTCGGGGGCCACGTACTGCAGCGTCCCGACGAAGAACCCAGCCTTGGTGAGCCGGGCCTCCGGGGCGTCGTCGGTATCCCGGGCAATTCCGAAGTCGAGCAATCGAGCCTTCTGGGTCGCCGGATCGTACATGATGTTGGCGGGCTTGAGGTCGCGATGGATGATCCCTGCCGCGTGGGCCGCGCTCAACGCCTCACCGAGCTGCTCGATGATATTGGCCGCCACCAGCGGGGCGATCCGCCCGGCCCCGGCCATGAAGTCGGCGAGCGGCTCCCCGTCGGCCCACTGGAGCGCGATGTAGTACAGCCCCTGGTCCTCACCGAAGTCGAAGGTGCGGATGATGTTCTCGTGGCTGGCCTTGACCCCGAACTCGCCTTCCCGGAGGAAACGCTGGACGTTTACCGGGTCCTGGGCCTGGCGGCCGCGGAGGATCTTGACGGCCGTCGGCCCTCGCTCAGGATGCTCCGCACGGTAGACGAGGGCGGTACCACCTTCGCCCACGTGCTTCAGCAAGCGATAGCCGGCCACAGTGGACCCGATCAGATTATCTTGGCTCATTGGGGTCCGGGAACCTACCCACGCCGCGCCCGGCACGGCAAGCGGGACGTACCCGTGTCTTCTCTGGCGGATCCGGGCGTCTCCAAGGGCGCCCTTTTCAGCTGATAGAGGCCTGCCATGTCCGGACGTTCACACCCGCGATTGAGAATTCCCGTTTTCGGGGCGCTCGTGGCCCTGGCACTCACGTCGTGTGGTGGCGGTGCGGCGAGGAGTGGTCCCGGCGGGGTTGAGCCGAGCGGCACCGGGGAAACCCTAAGCGAGCTCTTCGATGTGACCGGGCTCTACACCCGAATCGGGCGACTGGCCGCAGGGCCACCGCTCCCGTTTGTGGGGCAGGTGGCGTACCTGGCCGGCCGGGGGGACTCGACCATCGGGTTGCTCGCCATGTCCCTCGACAACAGAACCCTCTCGTTCTCCAGAGTGGGCCGGGATTTCCAGGCGCGCTACCGGGTCGAGATGCTGCTGCAGCGGGAGGGGTCGCTCCCGATCCGGTACGCCCGGGACGAAGTCGTCAACGTCGCCAACTACCAGGAGACCCAGCGCTCGGACGAGTCGGTGATCTTCCAGCAGGCCTTCCTGTTGGAGCCCGGGAGCTATCTGGTAACCGTCACGGTGCGCGATCCGGGGTCGGGCTCCTTTTCGCAGGCCCGTGGAGAGCTCACCGTTCCGGCGCTCGGAGCAGGGACCACCACCACTCCGATTCTGGTCTATCAGTCCACCGTCCGCCGCAACCTCTGGGACGAGCCCAAGCTGCTCCTCAATCCGCGGGGGATGGTGGCCCACGGGGACGACTCGCTGGCGATCTATGTCGAGGGGTACCAGATGCCGGCGACGACCCGGGTTCCGCTCCTCGCCACCGACGAATCTGGCCAGGAGGTCTACCGTGGCGAAGTCGCCTTTGAGGGAGGCCGACCGGTTGAGGGCCAGATGGTCCATCTGCCGGCTCAGGCGCCGTCACTCGGACGGCTGACCCTCACCCTCGGTGCGGGGAGGGCCAAGGAGACCCTTGCCCTGGTCTCGTTTTCCCGCTCATGGGCCTTGACCAACTACGACAATCTGCTGGACCTGTTGCGGTTTTTCGGGGAGGACGACCGGCTGTCAGCGCTCCGGAAGGCCCCCCCGGCGGAGCGCCCGGCGCTCTGGCGGCGGTTCTGGGTGGAGTCCGACCCCAACCCCAATACCCCCGAGAACGAGGCGCTCGACATCTATTTCACTCGGCTCGCCATTGCGAACCAGCGCTTCCGGAACGAGACGGGCAGTTCGGGGGGATGGCGGACCGACCGAGGCGAGGTCTTCATCACCCTCGGGGAGCCCGACCGGATCATCGAATCCTCGCCCGGCGCCCAGGTGCCGTATGAGGAGTGGCTGTACGCCAGCTACCAGACCTCCCTCGTGTTCGAGGGCCAGCTGGGCTTCTCCCGGCTCCGGCTGACCCCGGCGTCCCGCGCTGAGTTTGCCCGGATGCGGGTCACCGCCCGGCAGCGGCAGGGGCGGTGACCATCCGCCTCCAGGAATGAGTGACGCGGCGCCTGAGCGGCTCTTCCTGGTCGATGGCTACGCCCTTCTCTATCGGGCCTTCTACGCCCTGATCAGCCGGCCGCTGCGGACCAGCCGCGGCGAGAACACCTCGGCAGCCTGGGGGGTTGCCAACTTCCTGCTCCGGCTCCAGGACAAGCACCACCCGACCTATCTCGCCTGGGTCAACGACGCCGGCGACTCCGGGCGCACGGCGCGGTATCCGGAATACAAATCCACCCGGGAGAAACTCGACGAGGCCCTCCAGGCCGACTTCGACCTCGCCCGCGAACAGCTCCGGGATCTACTGGCCGCCTTTCGGGTGGCGGCGGTCGAGGTCCCGGGCTACGAGGCGGATGACGTCATCGGCACCCTCGCCGAGGCGGCCGCCGCGCGGGAGCTGCAGGTGGTCATCGTCTCCGGGGACAAGGACCTCTACCAGCTGATCGGTCCTCGGGTCGCGTTGCTCAACCCCGGGCGCGGAGGCCCGGCGAGCATCGAGGAGCACTGGGTCGACCAGAGCAACGCCGCCGAGCGGCTGGGGGTCGCCCCGGAACGGGTGGTCGACTACCTGGCCCTGGTGGGAGACAGCTCCGACAACGTGCCCGGAGTGAAGGGCATCGGCGACAAGGGCGCCCGGCAACTGCTCGAACAGTTCGGCGACCTCGACACCCTGCTCGCCAGGGCAGGGGAGGTCACCGCCAAGCGGGCCCGCGAGGCCCTGCTCAGTCAGGCCGATAACGCGCGTCTCTCGCGGGAGCTGGTCACCATTCAGCGCGACGTCCCGGTGACGCTCGACCTCGAGTCGCTCCGCACCCGCGAGGCCGACCCCGACGCGCTTCGGGCGGTGTTTACCCGACTCGAGTTCCACTCACTGGTCAAC
>CAYINH010000064.1:0-5941 GCA_964364615.1 uncultured Gemmatimonadaceae bacterium | reverse complement strand
GGCTCCCGACCGACCAGCTGGCCGACCCGGTCGCGGTGGAGACGGTGTCTGAGGGCGCCGCTGTTCCCGACGCCACGGTCCTGGTGGTGGATCAACTCGAGGCGGTGGCCGAGGTGGTCCGCCGGCTGGCCGGGGCAGGGCAGGTCGCGCTCCGCGCCTGGGTGACCGGTCCCGAGCCCCGGGACTGGCGACTGGTCGGACTCGCGCTGTCCGACGCCATCGACACCTGGTACTTCCCGTTTGCCCACGAGTCGCCCGACGGCCCGCTGGCCGGGACGGCCCCTCCTCGCAACCTCCCGCCGCTCACCGACCCGGGTCTCCTCCCGCTGGCAAGACTGCTGGCCGATTCCGGCGTCGCCAAGGTGGGCCACGACCTCAAGGCCGAGTGGGAGGCGTGTCGGGTGGCCGGGGTAGAACTGGGCGGGCTGAACGCCGACCTGATGCTGGTCAGCTTCGTGCTCGACCCGGGCCGCCGCTCTCACGCCCTCGACACCCTGGCGCTCGACCACCTCGGCCGCAACCTGCCGCCGCGCAGTGACCTGCTCGGCCGACGTCGCAACGTCCGGGCCCCAGAGCTTGTCGAGCCCGCCGAAGCCGCCGCGCAATGCGCCTCGGAGCTCGGGGCCATCCTGGCCCTGGAGGAACAGCTGCGGCCCGGGCTGGCGGAGAGCGGGATGGAACAGCTCTACCGGGACATCGAGATGGCGTTGACCCCGGTGCTGGTGGACATGGAATGGGCCGGTATCGCGATCGACCAGGCTCTCTTCCACCGGCTCAGCCAGGAGCTGGCCCGGGATCTGGCGGAACTCGAACGTGCCATCGTGGCGGCGGCCGGAACCGCATTCAACCTGAACAGCCCGAAACAAATGGCCGTGGTGCTGTTCGATCAACTGCGGCTTCCGGTGCTCAAGAAGACCAAGACCGGTGCCTCGACCGACGCCGAAGTGCTCGAGCAACTGGCGGATCAGGGACACGAGGTCCCTCGCCTGATCCTGGAGCATCGGGAGTTGCAGAAGCTCCGGTCCACCTATGTCGACGTGCTCCCCAACAGAGTGAGCCAGCGCACCGGCAGGATTCACACCTCGTTCAATCAGACCGGTGCGGCCACCGGACGACTGTCCTCCTCAGACCCCAACCTGCAGAACATCCCGGTGCGAACGGCCCGCGGTGAGGAGATCCGGCGCGGGTTCATCCCGTGCGCGGGCTGGCAGTTCGTGGTGGCGGACTACTCGCAGATCGAGTTGCGGCTGCTGGCGCATTTCTCGGGTGACCCGGCCTTCCTTGAGGCCTTCGGACGGGGCGACGACATCCACCGGCAGACCGCCGCCATCATCTTCGGAACCGACGTCGAAGCCGTCACTCCGGAGATGCGAGGTCAGGCCAAGACAATCAACTTCGCCACGATCTATGGCCAGGGCCCCTTCGCCCTGGCCCGGCAGCTGGGGATTTCGCAGGACGAGGCCAAGGCCTTCATCGCCCGGTACTTCGAGCGGTTCGCCGGGGTGCGGACCTGGCTCGACGCTCAGGTGGAGCGGGCCCGGAGTCAGGGTTGGGTCGAGACGCTCTTCCACCGTCGGCGCTTCATCCCCGAGATCCGGGATCGCAACTTCAACACCCGGGCGTTCGGCGAGCGGCTGGCCCAGAACTCTCCGCTGCAGGGATCGGCGGCGGATCTGATCAAGGTGGCGATGATCCGAATTCATGGGGAGCTGGCCGGCCATGCGCATCGGGGTGTGCTGCTGCTGCAGGTCCATGATGAACTGGTCCTCGAGGCTCCGCCGGAGGAGGTGGAGGCGGTGACCGCCCTGGTCCGGCGGCACATGGAGTCGGCGGCCCAGCTCCGGGTCCCGCTGGTGGTCGACGTGGGGGTGGGCCCGAACTGGCTGGAGGCGAAGGCCTAGGGTTGAGGCCCTGGGGTGTTTCGCCGGCCCCCGGGCCACCAGTTCCAGCGGCCGGCCAGGTGCATGAAGGCGGGCACCAGGACCATCCGGATCAAGGTGGCGTCGAGCAGCACCGCCACCGCCAGTCCGAATCCCAGGAACTGCATGACCAGAACCCGACCGAAGGCGAACGCCCCGAAAGCCGTCATCATGATCAGCGCCGCCGAGGTGATGACGCTCGCGGTGGCGCCCAGCCCCTCCGCGGTGGCCTCGCTGTTCTTTCCGGTTCGATCGTAGGCCTCCTTCATCCGACTCAGCAGGAACACCTCGTAGTCCATGCTGAGTCCGAAGACCACCGCGAACACCAGCACCGGAATCGCCACGAAGATCGCGCCCGTGGGTCCGGTGATCCCGAAAATCGCCCCCCCCACCCCTTCCTGAAACACCAGCACGATCGCCCCGAAGGTGGCGATGACCGACAGGGAGTTCATCACCACCGCCTTGAGCGGCACCAGCACCGAGCGGAAGGCGATCGCCAGCATCAGGCCGGTAGCCCCGAGCACCAGCGCCACCAGCAGCGGGAAGCGCGCCAGCAGGTCCTCCTGGAAATCGACCGCGCCGGCGGTGTAGCCCCCGACCAGAATCCGGGCATCCCGCAGTTGGCGGACGCCGCCGGAGTCGATCAGTGCCCGGGCGCGGCGCACCACGTCCATCGAGGAGGTCAGCGAGGTGGTGTCGCGCAGGATCACGTCCACCAGGGTGTACCGGGCGTCGGGGCTCAGGTATGCGTCGAGGGCGGGGTATTGAACCCGGGCGGAGTCCAGTTCGCTGTACAGCAGCGAGTACCCGAGGATCGAGGTGCCGGGGGAGAGATCCACGATGCTCCGGACGACGGCCACCCGGGGATCGGCCAGCATCGAATCGCCCAGCGCGCGAATCCCCCGCAGCCGGACCGCCTGCACCGCGCGGTCCCCTTCCGGGAGTTCGATGACCATTCGGACCGGAAAGAGGTACCCGCCGCGTCCCATTTCGGTGAGCTTCTCCACCCCCGTCCCGGCCTCGGTCTGGCCTGGAAACCAGTGCTTGGCCGGCAGCCCGATCTTGATCCGACTGAGCGGCAGGCTGAGGATCGTGATGGCGGTAAAGCCCAGGAGCAGGGCGCGCCAGGGATGCCGGATCAGGGTCCGGGCCCAGCGTTCCCAGATCTGGGGGGCGTGGTACCATGCGAGGCGTTTGGCCAGCCAGCGGGGCCGGTCGATGGAGCGCCCCACCGTGGCGAGCAGGGCCGGCAGCAGGGTGGTGCAGAGCAGGACCGAGACCGCCACGACGGCCAGGCCACCCACCCCGACGCTGCGGGTGTCCACCAGCGGGGTGAACAGCAGGGCGGCAAAGCCCACCACGACCGTCATTCCCGAGGTGATCACGGCGGAGCCGGCGGTCTCCAGCGTCGCGATCGCCGCCTCCCGACTCCGGAGCCCACGATTGAGTTCCTCCCGGAACCGGGTCACCATCAACAGGGAATAGTCGATCCCCACCCCGAGGCCAATCATGCTTGTCAGGTTGAGGACGAAGACCGACATCGGCATGACGGTGGCCAGGACACCAATGACGGAGAGCGAGATGGCGATGGCCAGGATGCCGACCACGACCGGAATGACCGCGGCGACCAGCGCCCCGAACGCAAGCACTAGAATGACCAGGGTGATGGGCAGGACCACCGCCTCCAGCCTCCGACTGTCCGCCACGCTGACCGCCCGGATGTCGAGTTCCAGCGGAGCCCGTCCGGTGACCTGCAGGGTATACTCATCTCTGGCGGGGAGCCGATCGAGCGCGCTGCGGAGGGTGGCGCGAAACCCAGCCACCAGGTTCCCCACCTCCGACCCCGGCACGTCGAGGCCGACCAGAAAGAAGGTGGTGTGACCGCCCGAACCGAGGAACAGGCTGTCGCCGGTAGAGGGGTAGGAGAGCACCGTGCTGACGAAGTCGAGCTGAGCCGCGGCGGCGAGAAGCGAATCGAGGGCCTCCCGGGGCCGCCCCTCGGTAAACGACCCTGGCCCCTGCAGCGTGACGGCGAAATATTCACTGAAGGCCCGCGGGAATTCGCTGGTCAGCAGACCGTCGGCGATCCGTGCCTCGGTGGGGTCGTGGCTGCCACCGCGGAGATCGAGTCGGCCGGCGGTCAACGGGGCGCGGAGTGCCGCGACGACCGCGATCACCACCCAGACTCCGATGACGGCCCAGCGCCAGCGTACCAGTGCGCGGGCGATGGGCTTCAGCAACACAGACAGGCCATTTCAACTCCTCGACGGAACAGACTCTCACTTGGCAGGCGGAAATGTTAGAACCCGACCCCTCCCAGCGCCAGTTTTCCGTTAGCGGAAGCTCACGGTTTCCGACCGTGCTGCTCGCCCTGGTGGCCGGGCTGGTGGGTCTGATGGCGATCGGTCGTCTGACCGCTCCGGCGGCTCCGCCGCCCCCTGTGGTGGAGGCGCTTCCCGACCCGGCGGTTCCCCCGACCCCGCAGCGCCGGGCGGAGGCCCGTACCCTCGCGCCCACGATCCGGCCCGTGCCGGTGGCCGTCCCCAAGGCGGGCACGCCGGTGCTCGATCTGATGGTGCGGCTCGAGGCCCAACGGCGGATCCGACGGGCCGGTTCCGCCGTCTACCTCGACTCTCTGCTGGCGGAGGGCGACTCGCTCCTCCGCCGGTGGCCCGATCGCCGTGGGGATCCGATCAAGGTCGGGTTGATCCGCGACAGCCTGTTTGGGGCCGCGAAGGTGGACGAACGGATCATCCGGGAGGCCATGGCCCAATGGGCCGGACTGCCGATCGGGGTCCGGTTCGAGTTCATCGGCGAAGGTGGGGTGCCAGAGATCATAGTACAGTGGATCGAGCGCTTCGACTCGGTCCTCGCCCGCACCGGCCAGACCGACCTGACCGTGACCTTCGACGGGGCGATCACCGCCGCCACGATCACCCTGGCCCTGCAGGCCCCCAACGGCCGCTCGCTCGATCGGGGAATGCTGGCGAACACCGCCCTCCACGAGGTCGGGCACGCCCTCGGCCTGGCCCACTCCGACCGGCGGGGGGACATGATGTACCCGGAACCGACCACCTCGAGCCTCTCGGCGCGGGACCGCCGGACCATCGAGTTGATCTACGGGCTCCCGCCCGGCAGCATTCGGACCGAACCGTAACCGATTAGCTTCCGGGAGTACTCAGCACAAGGCAGGACGCATGATGACACCCGAGACAGTCCGGAAGGCTCTCCGTCAGGTGAAGGACCCCGAATTGGGGCTCAACATCATCGACATCGGGCTGGTGTACGACGTGGCGGTGTCCGACGAGGGTGCGGTGCACGTGAAGATGACGCTGACCTCCCCCGGCTGCCCGGCCGGCCCCGAGATCATGGGGGACGCCAAGCAGACCGTCGAGGCCCTCGAAGGGGTGACCGCGGTGGAGGTCGAGCTGGTCTGGGAGCCCTACTGGACCCCGGAGAAGATGGATCCCCGGGTCAAAGCCTTCATGGGGTTTTGATCGCGCCGAGCAGCGCCTTCCCGAATTCCTTGACCTGCCATTCCTTGAGTCCCTCGACCTGACGGAGCCCCGCCAGGTCGGTCGGGTTCGCCCGGGCAATTCCATCCAGCACGCTGTTGGGACAGATCACCCCGGGGTCCAGCCCCAACCGGGCCGCGACTTCGGTGCGAACTGACTTGAGGCGGGCGGTACGGGCTTCGATCTCGGGCTCCCGCTGCCGGCGCGGCGGCCGAGGCACCGTCGGCAGATCCTGCTCCGGGACTTTGAGCCCTCGCCGGACCGCGGCCAGGAGGTTCCGGCCCCGCCGCTCCGCCGTGTCTCGCCCCACGCCCCGGATCGCCCCCAGGGCCTCCGGGCTTTCCGGCGCCTCCCGGGCAATCGCCAGCAGCGCGTCGTTTCCCAGGATCCGGAACTCAGCCCGGTCGAGTCGGGTGGCCTGTTCCAGCCGCCAGGCGTGGAGTTCCCGGAGAATGGCCAACTGGCGGGGCCGAAGAGCCTTGGCGCCCTTGATCCGCAGCCAGGCCG
>CAYINH010000063.1:0-10339 GCA_964364615.1 uncultured Gemmatimonadaceae bacterium | reverse complement strand
GACCCAGAAGATGAATGCCGGCATCGTGGAGCCGCTTGAGCAGGCCAGCGGCATCCTTCGCTAGTTCAGCACGCAGGTGTGTCTTCCAAAGACCGCTGTATTGACCCTCGACCGCATGGAGCGCGCCAAGGCCGACGTCGTCCACTAACGGGAATATGACAAACATGCCCTTCGTGAGCGGTTCCTCGGGTAACCGCATCGCTACTGGCTGGCCAGTACCGGAGTTGGGGTCGAGACTTAGCACGTGTGAAAGCGGTGGGTAAAGGATCCCATGGTGCTCGTCGATATGCAGAAGAATGGCACGGCGTGCATCCGGAGCAGGGGGGTGCTTGCCGAACACGGCCAAATCGTCGACATCCGCGATGCTAGGCGCCTTCTCGACTTCAGGAGATCTCACGTGAATGACGCTTTGTTGCCAAGTGACACCATTCGGGCGAGGGATGGAGGGAATTGCGAGAACGTCTTGCTTCTCGCGGCTCAGAAGGGCGCTGACGACAGGATCGTACCCAAACGCGGGGTCGTCCTCACAGCCAACCCATACGACTTTGGCAAGGCTGCGAAAGCGTGGGGCCGTAAGCACAGCGTCGGGAGCGCTGCCCCAACCCCTGCTGCGTAGGGGGCCTACCTTCAGTAGTAGATCGAACGGCTCAGCCTCCCGGTACGAGGTGACTGAGTGAATGAAGTGATCCGGCAAGAGCGCGCCCTCGTCAAGAGGCAAGAGTGACAAGAAATGACGGCTCGCCCGCCGGTTACAGTAGATCCTAAGGTCACGGTGCTGGTCGAGGCTATCGACAATGATGGCGCGGACCGCTGTCCGGAGTGGGTTCTCGATGGAGGTAAGTGTGGCGGTGGCTGAAAGCGCTTCCTCATACCAGAGACCTATTGACCTCCCCCATCGTGCTTCCACGTTGATCGGTGCTCCAAGTACCCGAAGGGCACCTAGAGTGGCGTCATCGAAGGGCACCGGCACGGTAAGCCACTCTGACATCAGAGCGCGGAGCGTGCCGGACAATTCGGAAGCTTCTGTTGAGTCAGCGTCCTGAACGGCCTCTACAATGGAGCGGAGGTTTCGGCGTAACAGGCTGAAAGACGGGGACTCTACTACATGGGTAGTAATGGCACACACTGGCCGCTGCGCCATATAGTCAAACAGCTCAGTAGCCGGGACTAGCAAGCGCAGTTCCGCTCCAGGACTAGGATATCCATGCCCGGTGGAGGCTGCGTGAGGCCCAGTGTCTCGGGGGCAGTGGGGGAGTACCACTGGGCTAGGCTGGCGAGCTGGACCCCGACGGTCTCCAATCGATCGTGCTCGATGGCCTTGTGAATCACGGCGATTACGTCGCTTTCCTCACACTCGGTTCTTGTAACGACCTCGAGGAACGCTGAAGGGCCATCGGCCAGCACGAGCGCCGGATGGCCGACGAGTCTGTCAAATTCGCGCGTGCGCGAGTTGAAGAACGTGAGGCGTGACGCCGTCGCGGGTAGCCAGCCCTGAACAGTTAGGAGCTGGGCCAGAGTGGCAATCTCCCCTTCTGTCTCAAAGCGAATGTCTGCCATAATGTCCTGAGCCGCCCTTTCCCCGGCAGTCCGTCCAGCTAGGCAGATTGACGAATCCGTTCGCGAGAGGTTCGGAGTGAATAGCGCGCCACCAATCAGATGCGCGTAGAAGAGCGAGAATGGGATCTCGGCGCCGGTTCGGGTTTCGGCGGGTGGCTCGCCATCGAAACGCCAGTCGGCAGCGTTAGTCGGGAGTAGTCGCATTCGGTATCCATCTGGTGAATCGAGTCTCAACCAAGTCTGACCATCCGGGTCTACCGAGTCGAAGATCCAGCGGCCGCGGCGGGAGCGGTGGCGAAGCGTGGGTCGGTCACCACGTAAGGACACCAACCCTTGTATGCGCAAGAAATGTGCATCTAGGTCATTGGCGCCCTCCTGCTCCAGGCGCTTGCGAATGGCGCCCAATGCGACAAGGCCTGCGGCGGCTGAGTCGCATGGCAGTGAGAGCATGCAAATCCGGCGTATTCGCGTGTCGTGTGGCCAGGCGAAGCCGAGACCGACTAGGAATTTGGCCCATGCGGGAACTGTACGCCAAGCAGAGGAGGCTTCCGAGAACTGCATCTGATCCTTTGCAGCCGGCGAAATGACCCGCAACGCAGGGTCCGAGACACGCCCGGTGGACAACTGCTGCCGCCTAATTGTAGGGGTTTCCTGGTATTAGTGCCAGAAAACTCTGCACGGGTGACCGTGCGTCAGTTCCGGAATAGGGCTCCAAAGAAGTCCGCATTGAAATCACAGGCCTGTGGTCCTTCGCCTGAGACCTCATTGGATCCCTGCCCCAGTGAGCTTTGGCAGCTTCCTCATAGGCCCGCGGCCCATGTATCGATATGATATTCTCGTGCTACTCAAACACTAACAGGACTCACGGTCTTTCGAAGTCCGCCACCCGACAGTCTGGCCCAACCAGTAGAGCCCTGCAGTTAGCGCGGGTTGGCTCGCCGCAGGTCCACCACCATGGGGCGGTGGTCGGAGCCCAGGTCCGGCCCCACCACTGCTCGCACCGGCTTCCACCCTGTTCCGCAACTGAGCACATGGTCGATCCGGGCCGAGAATCGCTTCAGCACTCGGGTATAGCCGAAGCCCCGGCCGACCCGGGAAAAGGCATTGGTACAATCCGACCAGTGATTCCGGTAGATGGCGCTCTCCACTACCAGGTTGAAATCCCCCGCCACCAGAAGGTCCTGGCCATCCGCCCGGGCCCACCGCCGGGTTCGACTCGATCCGGCATCGCGCAGCAGGATGCTGAGGGCCAGTTCACCGCTTGAGCCGCCATAGCGGAGCGGCGCGAGTCCCTTCCCCGGTGTCTCCAGGTGAACGTTGACCAGGGTCAGTGCGCCCTGCGGGGAGTCGAGCCGGTAGCGCACTGCGTTGCCGGTCCCTCCCTGGTCCCGGGTCCGCACCGTTTCCATCTCCTCCACGCTGTCCACCCGGAAGCGGGTCATGAGACAGAGCGACCCGTCGCGTCTCGCCAGCCAGCCCGGCAGGGAACCTGCGGCGCTCACGAACTCGTTGGAACACTCCTGAACGACCACGATGTCGGGCTGGAGGGCCGCAAGCGCTGCGGGGACCTGCGGGATGATCGGGTTCTGGGAGGCATCCAGATTGAACGTCACGACCCGGAGGTCCCCCCGACCCGCAGCGAACCACCCTCGCCATCCCGTCCGGCCTCCCATGACGGGGCCCAGAATCAGCAGGGCCGAGAGCGTCACCGGCCCGAGCAACTTCGGCATCACCATCAGGCCGAGCAACGCGAGAGGCGCCGCCGGCACCAGCAGGACCCATCGGGGACCGTACAGCAGCGTGGTCGGAAGGACCGAGCGGTCGCCAAATCCCCAGATGGTGATCGCCGCCGCGACGGCCATCGCCAGGTAGCCCCAGGCCACCAGACGAATCACGTCTTGCAAACGGGGGGACACTGCGAGCGGTGACCAGTGCAGGCGTGGCAGCGACCACCGACGCCGGGCCGGCCCCCGACCCGCAGAGGCCGACGCGGGCCGGACCAGAACCCGCCGGCCACACTTGCAGGCAATCTGCTTGCCGGCGTGTTCCGGGGCGGCCTGGTAGACTCGCCCGCAGCTGCATTGGACCCGGATGTGAGGAGGAATCGGCCTCTCCGGCGAGAGATGAAGGGAACAATAACGCGGGAGTCCGGAGGTTGCCTTGACGTCGTGCCCGGGCGGGAGTCTCTTGCGGAGTTGGCCTGCTCCCCGAAGAACCCCTCGACTCACCCGGAGTGCGCAATGCGTCCTGCCTCAGTCGTCCGCCTGGTGTTCGGCACGGTGGTTCTCGTCCTGGCCCGGCCCGCACAAGCCTCGGCGCAATCGGCTCAGGCACTGCTGGCCCCCTTCGAGTGGCGCAACGTCGGTCCCGCCAACATGGCCGGCCGAGTCACCGACATCGAGGCCGTGGAGGCCAACCCCGCCGTCGTCTTCGTCGGTGCGGCCTCCGGCGGGGTCTGGAAGTCCACCGACGCCGGGACCACCTGGACCCCGATCTTCACCGACTACGGCTCCTCCAACATCGGCGACATCGCGGTCTTCCAGCCCAACCCTGATATCGTCTGGGTCGGCACCGGGGAGTCCTGTGTCCGAAACAGCGTGGGCTGGGGGGACGGGGTCTACAAGTCCACCGACGGCGGCAAGACCTTTTCCAACATGGGCCTGCGGGGCAGCCATCATGTCAGCGAGGTGGTGACCCACCCGATCAACCCCGACATCGTCTACCTCGCCGCCCAGGGCCACCTCTGGGGTCACACCGGGGAGCATGGAGTCTATAAGACCACCGATGGTGGCCGGACCTGGCGGGCCCTCACCCGCGGGCTCCCCAATGACGGTCGCACCGGGGCCAGCGACCTGGTGATGGATCCGAGCAACCCGGAGGTCCTCTACGCCGCGATGTGGGAGCGGCTCCGGGAGCCGCACACCTTTACCAGCGGCGGACCCAACGGCGGGATCTTCAAGTCCACCAACGGAGGCGAGAGCTGGACCCGGCTGAGCCGCGGCCTTCCCACCGACCCGACCGGCAAGATCGGACTCGCGATCCATCGGAACAACCCGCGGACCCTGGTGGCGATCGTGGAGCACGGCTATCAGCCGCCGCCACGGGTGGATGGCCGCGCCAACCCCGACTACCGCGACATGACCAGGCTCGGCAGCGGCATCTACCGCTCCGAGGACGGCGGAGCCAGCTGGAGCTACCTGAACCGGTACAACAACCGGCCGTTCTACTACAGCCATATCTTCATCGACCCGACCGAGAGCCAGCGGGTCTACCTCCTGGCCGGCAACGCCACGGTCTCGGAGGACGGCGGACGGACCTTCGGCCGCAGCCTCCAGGGGATCTCCGGCGATTTCCACGCCCTGTGGATCGATCCGGCCAACAGCGATCGGTTCTACCTCGGGAACGACAAGGGGGCGTACGCCAGCTACGATCGCGGCCTCCACTTCCAGATGTTCGACAACATGGACATCGGCCAGTTCTACGCCGTGACCGCCGACAACCGGGATCCGTACTGGGTCTACGGCGGGCTCCAGGACAATGGCAACTGGGGCGGGCCCGGCAACAGCCGTGACATCAACGGGGTGCTGAACGACCACTGGTTCAAGTTCCATGCGGGCGACGGGTTCCACACCACGGTGGACCCCAACGACTGGCGGACGGTGTATACCGAATCCCAGGGCGGCCGCCTCCAACGGCTCGACGCGGTGTTCCGCCAGCGCGGGCAGTCGATCACCCCCACGCCGGCCACGGTGCTCAACTTCGGCCAGGTGATGGGAGGGTACGATGGCCCGGCCGGCCAGTTGCCCCGCTCCCATTTCCGGTTCAACTGGAGCGCCCCGCTGATCCTGTCGCCCCACAACAGCCGAACCCTCTACTTCGGCGGCAATCACCTGTTCAAGAGCACCGACCGGGGAGACACCTGGACCATCGTGAGTCCCGATCTGACGACCAACGACCCGGTGCTCACCAACCCGGCGTCTGGCGGCCTGACCTCCGACATCACCGGGGCGGAGACCCACGCCACAATGATCACCATCGCCGAGTCGCCCCTGGTCCCCGGGACGATCTGGGTGGGGACCGACGACGGGAACCTGCAGTTGACCCAGGATGGTGGACAAAGTTGGACCAATGTGCGGCCCAACATCCGAGGGGTGCCCGAGCGGACCTGGGTGAGTCGGGTGGAGTCGTCCCGCCACGAGGCAGGAACCGCCTACCTCTCCTTCGATGGCCACCGGCGGGACGACTTTGCCCCCTACCTCTTCAAGACCACCGACTACGGCCGCACCTGGGCCAGTCTGAGCGCCACTCTGCCCAAGGACCAGCCGGTCTATGTGGTCCGGGAGGATCCCAGGAACCCCCGGCTGCTCTACGCCGGTACCGAGTTCGCCGCCTACGCCTCGGTGGATGGCGGAGCGACCTGGCACCGGTTGATGAACGGACTGCCCACGGTCCCGGTGCACGACCTGATCGTCCATCCCAGAGATGGCGACCTGATTGCGGCCACCCACGGCCGGAGCATCTGGATTCTCGACGACCTGGGTCCCCTGCAGCAGCTGAACGGCCAGGTCCTGGCGTCCGAGGCCCATCTCTTTCAGAATCGGACCGCCACCCGGTGGGCCGGGGTGACCCGCGGGGCGACCCGGGGGCACATGTTCTTTGCCGGGCGGAACCCGCTCACCATCGCCCAGCGCGAGCCGATGAACTCGCCGACCGACTTGCAGAACTCGGCCACGGTCGACTTCTACCTCAAGGCTCCGCCCTCGGGACCGGTGCAGATCGAGATCACCGACCTGGCAGGCCGGCACCGGTTCACCGGAGAGACGCCGGCCAAGCAGGGGATCAATCGGTACTTCTGGAATCTGCGCTTCGATGTGGACCCGGCCGCGGCGCGGGAGACCCCCGCCGGGGCGGGAGAGGAGGGTGGATCCGGACCGGGACGACCCCGTGGAGTGGAAGCGATGGCCGGGACCTACCGGGTCCGGTTGACCGTGGCGGGGAAGACGTACCAAGGCACCGTGACGGTGCGGGAGGATCCGGCTGCGACGGAGGTCGGGCGATAGGGCGAAACCACTCCTGATTGGACGACGGGGCAGGTCCGGCTATCCTGGATCTGCCCCTTCGTCATCCTCCGTCCTCCGCTGGAGCGCTCCATGCCCCGCACCTCGACCCTGCTCGCCGTTGCCCTGATCCTGACGGCTGCCCCCCTCGCCCAGGCCCAGACCGCGGCGCCCCTCACCAAAGATCAGTTGATCCAGAGCGCGGTCCTCCCGCTGCCGGAGGAACTCCGGCCCGCAGCCACCGTGCTGGGACATGGGGCGGCCGGGACGATGGAGACCCTCCGGAAGGGGACCGGCTCGATGATCTGCCTGGCCGACGATCCAACCTCCGCGGCGTTCCACGTGGCCTGTTACCACCAGTCGATGGAGCCCTTCATGGCGCGGGGGCGCGCGCTCCGAGCCGAGGGGGTGGCGGGAGCCCAGGTGGATACCGTCCGTTTCGCGGAGGTGGTCGCCGGCAAACTGCCGATGCCCACCGCAGCCGCCTCGCTCTATTCGATCACCGGCGACGGCTACGACCTGGCCACCGGCGAGATCACCTCCGGGCGGCGGCTCTACGTGGTCTACATCCCCTTTGCCACACCCGAATCCACTGGTCTGCCTGGCTTGCCGGTCGCGGGAGCGCCCTGGATCATGTTCCCGGGAACGCCCAAGGCCCACATCATGTTCATCCCGGGGATGTAGCCCGGACCTTGCCGGTCACCCCGCTGCCCCAACCCTGGACCCTGGTGGTCCTGGCGGCCGGAATCGGGCGCCGCTTCGGGGGGGACAAACAGCTCGTGGCGGTCGAGCCCGGTGGGGCGACCCTGGCGGACTATGCGGTGGCCGACGCGAGATTGGCCGGCGCCGCCGACGCGGTGTTTGTGATCCGCCCGGAACTGATCGATACGTTCCGGGAACATCACCGGCGCTGGAAGGGATTCCCGATCCGGTACGCCCTCCAGCAGCTCGACGATCTCCCCGCCGGTCGCCTGGCGCCACCGAGTCGGGCTCGACCCTGGGGAACCACCCACGCCGTTCTGGCGGCGGCGCCGCACCTGGCCGGCGGCTGCCTGGTCCTCAACGCCGATGACTACTACGGCGCCGACGCCGTGGCCGCCGCCGGCCGGTTCCTGGCGAAGGCCGATCCTGACATCCCGATCGCGGCGCTGGTGGGGTACCGGGTGCGGGACACCCTTTCCCCCCATGGCGGTGTGTCCCGGGCAGTGATCGAACACCGGGGCCCCACTGTCACCGGGATCCACGAGCTGGGCCATGTGGCGGAGGTCGACGGCCAACTGGTGGGCTCCCGCGAAGGCGGGGCGGTCTCACTGTCGGGGGATGAACTGGTGTCGATGAACTGCTGGGCCCTCACGCCGGCCCTGATGCCTCACCTCCGAGACGCCTTTGTCCGGTTCCTCGACAAGGCGCCGCGGGACACGGAGGAGTGTGCCCTTCCCGAGGTGGTGGGGGCGCTTGCCGCGACCCATCCGGTCCAGCTCCTCCAGGTGGGGACCACCTGGCTCGGGATGACCTGGCCCGGTGATATTCCTCACTTGAGGAACGCACTGGCTGCCGTACCGCCGCCCTTCACCAACTCTACTGCCGCGAGCTGACCGATGGAGCTGACCCGACTCGACTGGATCATGGTGGCGATCTACGCGGTGGCAATCGTGGGGATCGGCCTGGCAGTGAGCCGCAGAGCGGGAGAGGGGCGTCAGGAGTTCTTCCTCTCCGGCCGGACCCTGCCCTGGTGGCTGCTCGGCCTCTCACTGGTGGCCACCACCTTCTCGACCGACACCCCCAATCTGGTCACCGACCTGGTCCGGACCGGAGGGGTGAGCCAGAACTGGGTCTGGTGGGCCTTCCTGCTCACCGGCATGTGCACGGTCTTCCTCTACGCCCGGCTCTGGCGGCGGTCCGAGGCGCTGACCGACATCGCCTTCTACGAGCTGCGCTACGCCGGACGACCCGCCGCCTTTCTGCGCGGTTTCCGGGCGATCTACCTGGGCCTCTTCTTCAACGCGATGATCATGGCCTCGGTCAACCTCGCCGCCATCAAGATTGCCGGCGTCCTGCTCGGGGTCGACAAGTACACCACCGTCCTGGTGGCCGGGGCGCTCACCGCCCTGTATGCCGCCTCCTCGGGACTGCGCGGCGTGGTGATCACCGATGCGATCCAGTTCGGGATCGCGATGATCGGCGCCTTTGCCGCGGCGTACTACGCCGTCTCGCTGCCGGAGGTCGGGGGACTGGCGGGCCTCTTCAGCCACCCGGACGTCATCCCGAAGATGTCGATGCTGCCCGACTTCGGCGACTGGCGCACGGCAGTGGCGGTGTTCCTGATACCGGTCGCGGTGCAGTGGTGGAGTACCTGGTACCCCGGGGCCGAGCCGGGGGGTGGGGGCTACGTCGCTCAGCGGATGCTGGCCGCCCGGAACGAGAAGGAGTCCCTGCTCTCGGTCCTGCTCTTCAATATCCTCCACTACGGCCTCCGGCCGTGGCCGTGGATCATCGTGGCCCTGGCCTCGATCATCATCTACCCCGACCTGGCGTCGATTGCGGCCCGGTTCCCGCACCTCGACCCGTCGATCATCCGGAACGACCTGGCCTACCCGGCCATGTTGATCTATCTACCCCACGGGGTCCTCGGCGTCATGGTGGCCTCCCTGGCCGCGGCCTACATGTCGACCATCAGCACCCATCTCAACTGGGGTTCCTCGTACCTGGTGGACGACGTCTACCGCCGGTTCCTGGCCCCTGACCGGGACGAGCGGCACTACGTCACCATGGCCCGGCTGACCACCGTGCTGCTGGTAATCTGCGCCGCGGTCCTCTCGCTCTGGCTGGAGAATGCCTTCCAGGCCTTCCAGATCATGTTGCAGGTCGGGGCGGGAACCGGGTTGATCTACCTGCTGCGCTGGTTCTGGTGGCGGATCAACGCCTGGAGTGAGATCAGCGGCATGGTCATCTCGTTTGCGGTCGCGGTGTATTTCCAGTTCGGGCATGTCCGGCTCGGTTTCGCTCCTCTCGATCCGACCGAGACGCTGGTCGTGGGCGTGGCCATCACCACCGCGGGCTGGCTGCTGGTCACCTTCATGACCCGGCCGACCGATCAGGCCACCCTGCAGACTTTCTACGACAAGATCCGCCCGGCCGGCCGAGGCTGGCGCAAGGCCGTGATCACCGATCCCTCGGAGCCCCAGGGTCAGCTCTCGGCGGCACTGCTCGCCTGGTTCCTCGGTTGCGTCGTCGTCTACGGCGCCCTGTTTGCCACCGGCTCCCTGCTCTACGGCCACCTGCTGTCCGGCAGCAGTGCGGCGATCGTCTCCCTGGGGGCGGCCGTCGCCCTGGTTCGGATCCTTCCCAGGGTCGGAGTCATCCGCTAGATGGGGGGCACCGGCTTTTCGGTTCCGGCGGCCCTGCTCGGTCAGGCCGTCCTGTTCGTGATCTTCATCCTGGTCGTGAGCACCTTTCTCAAGGAGGCGGCCCGGATCGTCATCCGCATTGCCCTGGTCGTCGGGGCGGTCCTCGCGGTGGCGCTGATTGCCGGGTGGCTGGAGCAGACCACGGTCGCCCGGTGGCTGGAGTGGGTGGGCGATGCGGTGCTGGTCGGGCTCCGGGCGCTGGTGCTGGGGCTCAAGGCGGCGTGGGAGACGATCGCCGGCGCGGCCGGGAGTGGCGGCTAGCCGCAATGCTGTTCAGTTAGGGTGGTCGCCGACGGCTCCAGGCGCGCGGACCTCGAT
>CAYINH010000062.1:0-10607 GCA_964364615.1 uncultured Gemmatimonadaceae bacterium | reverse complement strand
GTCCGACCTTCCGGGACTCGTCGAGCATCGCGTCAAGCAGGTCGCGATCCAGTCCGGTGATCTTGATCCCATCGACGCCGAGCTGCTTCAGCTCCCGCACCCGGGCCCTGGCCGCCTCGGGGGTCCGGGGGGTGGGACGGCGGGAGAACCCGGCGTAGATGAAGAGGCGGGGGGCCTCGAGCTCGCCGCTGGCACTCTGGGCCTTGAGTTTGAGGAAGGCCACCGGGTCGGAACCCGAACTCACGTCCCGCACGGTGGTGATCCCGGAGGCCAACCAGAGCTTCATCTGGTAGGCCAGGGGCTGCGGCAGGCCGCCCCGCTCATCCTGGATATGGGCGTGCAGGTTGATCAGGCCGGGCAGGACGTACTTGCCGCTCGCGTCGATCTCGACCGGGGCCTCCGGGCGCCGCTGGGTACCACTCTTGAGGGCCACCGGGTCGAGCGGCACCATCTCGGTGATGAGGTTCCCCTCTACCAGGATGTCCCAGGGCCCGATGGCGGGCGTGCCGTTGCCTTCCACCACCAGGGCGTTCCGGATCACCATCCGGGCCGGCCGGGTCCCGTGGGTCGGCGGAGTCTGGGTCTGGGTCTGGATCTGGGCCCGAGCCGGGGCCTGGAGGAGGGCCGGCAGGGCCATGGCGAGCAGCAGGGTACGGAGCGAGCGGGTCATGGGCACTCACGGCTGGGGTGGGGATTGTCGGTCCCGGGATAATACCGGCCCGGGGGACCGCTCGCCACGCGTTGACCGATCACCGATTCGGGGGTACCCTCATGCCATCGTCCCCTCCTCCCCGAGGCTGACAATGCGGCTGCTTACCCTGGCCCTGATTTCGTGTTGCGCGCTCACCCCGGTCCAGGGGCAGGACGCCCCGTCGACCGACACCAGGAAACCGACCCCACTGTTCCGCAGTCAGGAACCGCTGAATCTGACGATCACGGCCGACCTCAAGGAGCTCTTCAGGGACCGCGACACCACCAAGACGACGTGGGTCCCGGCTACCCTGGGCTGGACCGAGGGGGGCACGGCATCGCAGATGGCCATCGAGCTCACCACCCGAGGGCACTTTCGGCTCAAGACCTCCACCTGCTCCTTTCCCCCGATCCGGGTCCGGTTCCCCAAGGACTCGGTCGACAAGACCGTCTGGGACAAGCAGGGCACCCTCAAGCTGGTGACCCACTGCAAGCCCAACTACGAGCAGCTGGTCCTTCAGGAGTTCCTGGTCTACCGGACCTACAACCTGCTGACCGACCTGAGCCTCCAGGCCCGGCTGGCCCGGATCGAATACCGGGATACCCAGAAGCCGGACCAGGTGGAGACCTTCTGGGGGTTCTTCCTCGAGGACGAGGACGACATGGCCATGCGGAACAACGGGAAGCTGTTCAAGGAGCAGGGGGTGGGGTTCGAGGTGGGCGATCCGGCACTCACCGGGCTGATGAGCGTCTTCTTCTACATGGCCGGCAACACCGACTGGTCGATGCCGTACCAGCACAACGTCATCATCGTGGAGCGGGGCTTCGAGTTCCTCCCGGTGCCCTACGACTTCGACTGGTCCGGGATCGTGGGCGCACCCTACGCCAAACCCGACTATCGGCTCCCGATCAAATCGGTCAGGGAGCGACTCTACCGAGGGCCCTGCATCGAGCGGGACGCGCTCAACGGCATCCTGGACAAGTTCCGGGTGGCCAAGGAGTCGATCACGGCCCTGTACCAGTCCCTGGAGGGCATGGAACCCGAGAGGCGGGACGAGGCACTCAAGTATCTCGGTGACTTCTGGAAGGTCATCGATGACCCCAGGAATACCGATCGGGAGCTGCGACAGGTATGCCAGAAATGACGAAGCGGTTGCTGCTGGCCCTGGCCCTTGGTGGCCTCTGTGCCGGCCCAATCGCCGCCCAGGAGGCGGACTCCACGGGGCCCAAGAGGCCGCATCGGCTGTTCCGGGACGATCGGATTCTCGAGATCACCATCGTCACCGACCTCAAGCAGCTGTTCAAGGACCGGGACACGACCAAGGAGGAACGGATCCCCGCCAAGCTGTGGTACAACGCTCCCGAAGGGGAGAGCGACTCCATGGCGGTCGAGCTGGCGACCCGGGGGCACTCCCGACTCAAGAAGGGGACCTGTGATTTCCCGCCGATCAAGGTCTACCTGCCCGTCAAGGAGGCCCGGCCCAAGCTGTTCACCGGGCAGGGCTCTCTCAAGCTCGGGGTGACCTGCAAACCCAACCGGGACGACTACCACCAGTACGTCTTGCAGGAGTACGTCATCTACCCGATCTACAACCTGTTCACCGACATGAGTTTCCGCGCCCGGCGGGTCCGGACCACCTACATCCAGGAGGGCTCCACCGACACGGTGAGCGTGAGCCCGGGGTTCTTCCTGGAAGACGTCGATGACATGGCAGCCCGCAACGGGGGCGAGGTCTTCGAGCAGCAGGGGGTTCGGTTCGGGGACGTGGACGAGCATACCCTGGCCTTGGTCGGGGTCTTCAACTACCTGCTCGGCAATACCGACTGGGCGCTTCAGGTGCTGCACAACATCCGGGTGCTCAAGATCCCTCCGGGGCTCTACTATCCGGTCCCCTACGATTGGGACTTCTCCGGCATCATCAAGACCCCATACGCCGCTCCCACGCCGCAACTGCCCATCCGGGACGTCCGGGAACGGCTGTATCGCGGGGCCTGCTTCGAGATGACCGTCTTCCAGCCGGTACTGGAGCAGTTCCGGCAGAAGAAGGACGCCATTTACGCCGCGTATCGGAACCTTGAGGGGTTGGAACCCAGAAAACTGGCGGACACGATCAAATATCTCGATGATTTCTACCAGACGATCGACAACCCGAAGAAGGTCGAGAGCGAGTTCCGCTACATCTGCTCCGGGTAAGACCCGGAGCACCCGGGCCTAGCCGTTGGCCGAGCCGAGGTAGCGCTCCCGCAGGATGGCCAGATGGTGCCGTTCGTGGCCGGCCACCATGTGGAACATGGCCCGGACCGAGGTCCGGTGGCCGTTGATCACACTCTGCCGGACGGCCATCTCCGGGGTGATCGTCCTGGCCAACGCCAGGGTCGCCTCCCGCACCGCGGCAAACTCTTCCACCAGGTCCGCCAGCGCCCGCTCGTCGTGCCCGGCCAGGGTGGCCCAGACATTCTCGTCAAAGCCCGGCAGCTCCTCGGTCGAGCCGCGCGCCACCCACAGGGCCCGGAAGGCGAAGGCCCGTTCGGTGTCGGCGATGTGGCCGACCACCTGGCCCACGCTCCACTTCCCCGGTTGATACCGCAGGTCACCCTGCTCTTCGGTCAAGCCGTCGAGCAGCTCCAGGGTGTCCTCGGTCTGCTGCTCCAGGGTTTCCAGCAGGTCGCCCTCCGGCACCAGGGCGATGTAGCGGCCGAAGTAGGCCGCGTGCTCGGAGGCTTCGGGACGGCCGATCGCGGTCATGGCTGGCTCCTGTGACCGTAGTGGAACAGCACGCTGGTCACCGCGCCACTGATCGTCACGATGTACAGGCGATCGTACTCGGTATCCACCATCTCTCCCTGCTGGTCTCCCCCCAGCGCCTTGACCAGACCGGGGGTTGTGTTGCTGTGCCCCACCACGAGGTGCCGCCCGGAGGTGGCCCTGAGCTGGGCGACGAACCCGGCGGGGTCGGCGGGGTTGTAGAGCTCCACCACAAGCCCCAGCGCTGCGGCGGTCGGCGCCGCCGTGAGCCTGGTCCGCTGGTAGTCGGTACTCCAGACGTGGGTGATTCCGGCGTCGGTGAGCATCCCCGCCAGCAACTGGGCCCGAACGGTGCCCGCGGGACTCAGCAGCGGGTCTCGGCTGTCGTCGACCTTCTCGGCGTGCCGCACCAGGTAGACCACCACCGGGGCGTCCTGCGCCAGGACGGGACGGCTGGAGAACCCCGCCACCACCAGGACAACGGTCATCAGCCCGCGGCAGGTCGGTCGCCACATCGTCATTCCTCCAGATCGTTGACCGGTCATGGAGCCCGGAGCGTGGGATAGGTCACGCCAAGCTGCTCCAGATAGCTGCCGTACCTGGTCGCTTCGCGCTTCAGGGCGTCGAGTTGTTTCGGCCGGAGCGTGGGGGGCTGGCCGGCGAGGGGAGCGGTGAGGCCGGCCAGGAAGACCAGGCACAGCAGTGAACCAGTACGGGACAGCGACATCAGTCCTCCGGGGAAAGAAGGTCGTTCCAAAGTAACCTCAGGTCAGGACGGAAGCGGTGCGCGCTGGGTCGCACGCCAACTGGACCGCCAATCGAGATAGCCCTTGGTGGCCAGCACCAGGAACACCGCGTAGAGGAACGCGGTCAGCAGCAACCCACGGTAGATGAACAGCCAGACATAGGCCACGTCGGCCACCACCCAGATGAGCCAGTTCTCCAGGTACTTCCGGCTCATCATCCACTGGGCGATGAGGCTCGTCACCGTCAGGATGGAGTCGATGTAGGGGACCGACGCATCGGTGGTCCGGGCCAGCAAGGTCCCCAGCCCCAACGCGGCCGTGACACCCAGCACCGGCAGGGTCAGGGCCAGGGCTCGCGGGGTCCGGGTCACCTTGAGCGTGCTGTGCCCGGTCCCGCCGAACAACCAGTGGTACCAGCCGTACAGCGAAATCCCGGCGTAGAACACCTGGAGCCCCATGTCGGCGTAGAGCCGCTCGCGTCGGAAGATCAGGAAGTAGAGGGAGACATTGACCAGCGCGGTCGGCCAGCTCCAGATGTTCTCGCGGACGCTGAGATAGACCGACACGATGCCGAAGGCGACGGCGACAACCTCGAGCAGACTCACCGGGAGGGGAGGAGGAAGCAGTGTCGCCCCGCGCCAGCGAACGGCGCGAGGCGACGGCCCCGAGCTACTTCTTCTTTCGGTTGCGGGTCGCCATGACGGCGCCCACCACGGCGGCAGCGCCCACCACGGTGGCGGCCGCGATCCGGACCTTCCTGGACTTGCTGGCGGTCTTCACGGCCGATCTCGCCCGCTTGGCCAGCTTGCCCGCAGCCGTCTTGGCCTGCTTGCCGGCGGAGGAGAGCGCGGCCCGAGCCTTGGCGGTCCGGCTGGCCGGAGCAGTGGCCTTCTTCGCCTTCTTGACGGTCTTCGCCATGATCATCTCCTCAGGTGTATTCGACCCGTCCCGGTCGGGGCGCGCCATGCCTGAATCTTACTCCCCGTCAGGCGTTTCCTGCCACTGCCTCAGCAGGCCTGATCAGCGCCACCCCAGTCGGAGCGACACGGTCACCGAGCGCGGCATCCCCGGTTCGAAGGCCAGCGGTTTGCCGCCGACCACATCGGGATTGAGATAGGCCGAGCCGATATAGCGGGTGTCGAACAGGTTTTCGACGCCGATCGCACCGCGGACTCCCAGGCCGCCACCGAGTGCGATTGGCCGGTCGAGCCCCAGCTGCACTCCCACCACCCCGTAGCCCGGCACCTCGACCTGGTTCGCGTCGTCAGCGAAATACCGTGTCATGGCGGTGTAGCTGACCCTGGCCCGGAGGCCGTCCACCAGCGGAGGGGTCCACTCGACGCCGGCGCTCAGGGTCCAGTCGGGAATCCCCACCACTCGGTTGCCACTGTAGTCGGCGCTGGCTCCCACCTTGCCATAGTGCACCGAGTCCACGACGTAGTCGAGGTAGCGATAGTGGGAATACGAGGAGGCCGCCAGCAGGGCCAGCCGCCCGCGCTCGACTCGGCCACCCAATTCGGCGCCGGCCCGGCCCGCCTTGCCGGCGGTGAAATAGAACCGCCCACCCCGATACGGGACGATCTCGTTGGTGACGGCCGTGTAGTACACCGCGCCGTCGTAGCTGATCACCACCGGTGCCGCGCCATCGCCGATCGCCAGAACCTGCTTCGTCCCCAGCTCGATTGTGGTGGAGATGATCGGTTCGAGGACCGGGCTGATCGCGTACACCGTATCCTGACCGAACGTCCCGGCAGGATCCGTTTCGTTGCCGGCCGGCGCCTCGACCCCGCCCCCGAAGCTGAGGTAGAGCGAGTGGGTCGGCACCGGCCGGTAATTGAGGCCGAACTTGGGGGTCACTCGGCGGAACGACTTGTCACCCGAAATCCCGCCCGGCATGAAGTCCTGGACGGAGTAGGCGATATTGTCGAACCGGGCACCAGCCACGATCCCCCAGTGGGCCCCGAAGGACAGCTCTTCCTGAACGAAGGCCCCGAGGTTGTTGGCCCCCTCTCGCTTGTTGCTTCGGAGCACATCCCCCCGCTCGCCGTCCGGGGTCAGGGAGTAGAACAGAATCGCGCCATCCTGATAGGCCTCGTCCACTCCGGCGCTCAGCGTCCCGGAGGCCGAGCCGAGCGGATGGGAGTAGCGATAGACCATGCTCCCGCCCACGTGGTACCGGGTAAAGTCGCGGTAGGTCCCCCGCTCGGACCGGACCAGGAACTTGGGCTGGATGTAGATGGTGCCTCGGACCTCGTGGCGCTCTCCGGCGTGATGCTCGTAGACCGCCCCAAGCCGGCCCAGCCGATTCCACCGGCGCTCGGATCGAGCCTGGTAGACCGCATTCGCCGCTTCAGGGGTCTGCTCGGCCTGCTCCCGGGTCAGCGGCCCCGGAATCTCGAAGAAGTTGGAGGTCCCGGAGACGAAGACTCCGAGTCGACCCCGCTCGCCGAGGGGGGTGTTGATCCCACCGGTGATCAGGGTCCGCTCGCCGGCGGAGTTGGCCCGATAGCCATCGAACAGGGTGCGGGTGACCGTCAACCCACCCAGTCCGTCACCCAGGGGAAGCCCGAGCTGGCCCACCAGTCGCCGGAGCCCGAAGCTCCCCATCCCGGTTTCCACCCCGGCGTAGGCCCGGGAAGTCTCCCGCAGAGTCGAGAGACTCACCACGCCGCCAGCCGCGTTGCCCCATACCGCCGAGGCATTCGACCGGATCACCTCGATGCTGGTGATGCTGGCCAGGTCGACCAGGTCGAAGGCGGTCCGGCCGTCCGGCTCGGTCTCGGGAAACCCGTCGGTCAGCACCCGGACACCGCGGGACGTCCCGGAGTTGGATCGATCGCCGGCGCCCCTGGCGCCGAACCCCCGGATGCTGATTCGAATATCGGTACCGCCCGATCGGGATTGGGCGATGACCCCGGGGACGAACTGGAGGGCCTTTTCCAGGGAATGTCCCGGCGCCGCCAGCCAGGCGGACGGCTGGATGGCGGTGATGGCGAGGGGCTGTTCCAGAGGCCGACGGGTCGAGCGGGTGGCCGTCGCGGTCACATCCAGCGTCGGCAACCGGACCGCCGACGAGTCGCGGATCGCCACCGTATCCTGCTGACCGAACGCAGGCCCGGCCAGCAGCAGCGAAGCCACCGGAACGATTCGGAGATTCTGCCACAGCAATCCAGCCACGCGCACAGCCTCCCGGGTAATGAGGACGTGAGGCCCGAGCCTGTCCCGGTCCGGGCCGCTATCAAACTAACGGATCGAGGACGGCCCACCGGTCCCTGGGGTCAGTAACCTCGCTCGCGGTCCACCGCCCATCGAGGCACCCGGCCCGCTTGGACCTCGGCCAGACATTCCAGGAATCCCGTGCTGGCGGCCGAAGGGTCGGTGACTCCGGAACAGTGGGGAGAGATGACCACCCGCGGATGGGCCCAGAGCGGAGACTCCGGAGGCAGTGGCTCGGTTTCGAAGACGTCGAGCGAGGCCCCCGACAGCCAGCCCTGGTCGAGCGCCTCGGGGATCACCGTCTCGGCGACCAGCGCCCCGCGCCCGACGTTGATCAGATGGAGCCCCCGGACCCCGGACAACAGGGCGCGATCCACCAGGTGGTAGCTGGTTTCGGTGAGCGGCGCGGCCAGTACCAGCCAGCGCGCCCCGGCCAGCGCGTCGGCCAGACACTGAACCGGACGAACGCGGCTGAACGACGGCTGCGGGGCTCCGCTGCGGGAAATGCCTTCCACCACCACCCCCTGCGATGCCACCAGGGTCGCGATGCCCCGCCCCACCATGCCGGTGCCCACGATCACCGCCCGGCTGCCGGCCAGCGACTCCGGCTCCAGCGCTGACCAGGTCCGCCGAGCCTGGGCGGCGTCGAACAGCCGAAGCTGCTGGGTCACGGCCAGCATCCGGGCCAGACAGTACTCCCCGATCTGGGGACCGAAGTCCTCGGGACTCCGGGTCAGCAGCAGCTCGTCGGGGAAATCGGCCCGGAACAGGAACCGGTCCACCCCGGCGCCGGTCGAATGGACCCAGCGTACCCCGCCCCAGCCGGCCGGGGTTGGCCGCCGGAACCCCAGATACACCTCGGCCCAGGCCAGGTCCTCCTCGGTGACATGGTCGAACCGCTTGCTGCGGCACTCCAGGTCGGGCCGGGCCGCCTGGAGCAGCGCCGTCACTGCATCCGAGCGGTCGTACCCTGACAGGATCCGGCGCGGGTGCCAGGGTTGCATCAGAACCGCCAGAGCCAGGTGAACTTGAAGAGCGCCGCCCGATCCCCCCGGGCCCACAGGTCGACCCCATCCCCCCGCTCCTCGTTGAACACCAGGAAGAGGTCACTCCCGGGACGGTAGGTATAGGCGATCCGGAAGTTGCTGCTGATCGTCTTGTCGAGCGAGTTGTACTGCACCAGCGCGTGGCCGACCAGCCTGGTCGAAGCCGCAACCGTGAGCCGGGTGGTGAGCAGGTCGGCGGTGAACCCGCCCCCGGGCAGCGCGACCCGATTGTGGCCGTAGCGGAGCGACAGGGCCAGGTTGGCGGTCGGCGACGCGGTGAGCTCACCGGACAGGATATCGATCCGGCCCCCGAAGGTCCCCTCCAGCTGACCGCTGGAGCTGAACACCAGCGGCTGGCTCAGACTGGTGTTGAAGAACCAGCCGAGCTGCCAGATGTCATGCTCGCCCACCGGGACGTCCACCCGATCCTCGATGTCAAACTCCTCGTCGATCGTGGTGCGCCCGGCGATCCCGAAGACCGAGAGTCCAGCCCCGCTCGCCCACTTCGGGCCGATCGCCAGACCACCGTTCCAGTCCAGCAACTTCCCACCGGCATCGCCGAGCCCCTGGCCGAAGAAGAAGAGGTCGACCTTCCGGAGGGAGAGCATCTCCGGCCGCGGACTGAGCCGGGCCGTCAGATCGGCCCGCATGATGTCGGTCCGGGTGATGAACCCGAGATCGGCGGTGGCATCGGGACTGACGTACAGATACGACAGGGACAGTCCCGTCAGGTCCCGGTCCCAGTCCATGGCCAGCCGTCCGGCGAGCCCGGTGCCGTCGCCGGTGGCGTCGGTTGCGGTCCCGGCCACGAACCCCTGGACGTTCACGGACGGGGATGGCCAAGCCGAGAAGTCGAACCCCCCGGTGGTGTTCCAGGTACTGGCGGATCGTCGATCGGTCAGCATCGCCCCGAAGTAGTTCGCACCCCCGACATCGCGCTTGATCCGGAGGACGGCGTTGTTGGCCCGCGGTTCTCCCGAGGCCTCATCGGTGACGACGTTGAGGAAACCGACCGTCTGCCGCCCGGCGCGGCCGGTCAGCCGAGCCCCGCCCAGGATCGGGACCTCGCCATCCTCGGCGACCCCGATCGTGCGGGAGAAGAACATCAGGAACGGAGGCGGTTCGAAGGAGGCCCGGACCCCGAACTCGAACACCCCGGCATTCTCCAGGAAGAACTCCCGCTTTTCGGGAAAGAAGAGACTGAACCGGGTCAGGTTGACCTGCTGGTCGTCGGCCTCCACCTGGGCGAAGTCGGTGTTGGCAGTGAGGTCCAGCGTCATGCCGGGGGTGACCTCCCACTTGATATCGCCCCCGAGCTCCAGCCGCCCCGAACTTTCCTCGACGCCCTGGTCGTCGAGCTCCCGGGTATGCCCGGTCAGGATATAGGGTTTGACATCGAGGTTGGCTCCCCCGCGGGGCGACCCGTCCAACCCGGTCAGGTGACCGGCCCGGCTCACCCGTTGAAACCCGCCGTCATTCCGGGACCAGCCGCTCCAGATGGCTTCCTCGTTCTTGCGGCGGATCATCCGGACCACATTGAATCCCCAGACCCCGTTGCCACCATCCGGGTAGCGGAGGGTCCGGAAGGGAATCGCGAACTCCGCGGTCCAGCCGTCCGGGGTCCGCTGGGCCGCCACCGTCCAGATGCCCCGCCAGTCGAGATTGATCTCCCGCCCCTCATCGGTCACCAGGGCTTCGAACTCGGCGCCGTTGGGGTTGGTGGCGAACAGGACGGCGTTGCGATGATCGTGGAACGGGTCGAACAGGATCGCCACCATGTCGTCGCCCCCGAAGTCGAATCCGGTCTGGAATCGCTTGGGTTCCATGAGCCGGTCGCGCTGGAGGATCCGGCTGACCACGCGATCGGGCTGGCGGTCCCACGCCCGGATGGCCACGTACAGGGTGGTCGCGTCATAGCCGACCCGAACCTCGGTCCGCTCGGTGCTGGGCGATCCGACGTCCGGCTCCCGTTGCCGGAAGTCCGCGCTGCCCGGCCCCTGCCAGATGGCCTCGGTCAGCGCTCCGTCCACCTTGATCGGAGGCGCGTCGGGGGCCAGCCGGACCGCTGCCAGTTCGGGAGGGGACGGGGTCTGCGCCTCAAGGGGACCTGCCGCCAGCCCGACCGCCGTCAGGAGGCCGAGCCAGGAGCGGTGGCCTGGGAGA
>CAYINH010000061.1:0-10612 GCA_964364615.1 uncultured Gemmatimonadaceae bacterium | reverse complement strand
GCCAGCAGGCCGACACCGGGACCAAGATGATCCACATCGGCAAGCGGACCCGGAGCGTGATCATCTCCAAGGGAATCTCGGCGGGCCGGGGCAACAACAGCTACCGGGGCCTGGTCAAGGTGCTCCCCAAGGCGGACGGGGCCCGGAACTACACCCAGTGCGACTCGATGCTGATCGGGAACCGCTGCGGGGCCCACACCTTCCCGTATCTCGATGTCCAGAACCGGACCTCGGCGGTGGAGCACGAGGCCTCCACCTCGAAGATCGGGGAGGACCAGATCTTCTATCTGAAGCAGCGGGGCCTGAACACCGAGCAGGCGATATCGATGGTCGTCAACGGCTTCTGCAAGGAAGTCTTCAAGGAGCTCCCGATGGAATTCGCGGTCGAGGCCCAGAAACTCCTCGGCGTGAGCCTCGAGGGCAGCGTAGGCTAAGGAGAAATCGACCCGTGCTTGAGATCAACAACCTCCGCGCCGGCGTGGAGGGCAAGGACATTCTGAAGGGCATCACCCTGACCGTAAAGCCGGGGGAAGTGCATGCCATCATGGGCCCCAACGGGTCCGGGAAGAGCACCCTGGCTCAGGTCCTGGCGGGGCATCCGGTGTACCAGGTCACCGAGGGCACGGTGCGCTACAACGGAGCCGACCTGCTGGACCTGGAACCGGAGGAGCGGGCCCAGGCCGGCATCTTCCTCGCGTTCCAGTATCCGGTGGAGATCCCCGGGGTCACCAACGCCTACTTCCTGCGGGCCGCCTACAACGAGTTGCGGAAGGCGCGCGGCGAGGAAGAGGTCGACGCGATGGACTTCCTCGACATCATCGAGGCCAAACTCAAGGTGGTGCAGTGGGGCCCGGAGATCATGTCCCGAGCGGTCAACCACGGCTTCTCCGGGGGCGAGAAGAAGCGGAACGAGATCCTCCAGATGGCGGTGCTGGAGCCGATGCTGTGCATCCTGGACGAAACCGACTCCGGCCTCGACATCGATGCGCTGAAGATCGTCGCTGCCGGGGTCAACGCCCTGCGGAGTCCCGATCGGGCGATGATCGTGGTGACCCACTACCAGCGGCTCCTGGAGTTCATCGTGCCCGACGTGGTGCACGTGCTGGTCGACGGGAAGATCGCCAAGAGCGGGGGCAAGGAACTGGCCCTGGAGCTCGAGGCCCGGGGATACGAGTGGCTTGCCGGCCCGATGGAGCCGGTGGGAGCCGGGTCGTGATCGAGGGCTACCGCACCGCGTTTTCCCAGCAGGACGCCGACGGCCTGCCGGTCTGGCTGGCCCCGATCCGGCAAGCGGGTCTCGACCGGTTCGTGACCGCGGGCTTCCCGTCCTCCAAGGACGAGGAGTGGCGGTTCACCCCGCTGGGAGCGCTGCCCCGGACCGGCTTTGCCCCTGCCCAGGCCCCGGCCCACCCGATCTCCCGCGCCGACCTCGAGCCGCACCTCTTCGGACAGGGCGGGTGGCCGGCCCTGGTGTTCGTCAACGGCCGGTTCGCTCCCGAATTGTCGCAGCTGCCACCCGCCGCCGACGGGGTCGTCACCCTTCCACTGGCCCGGGCGCTGGTGAGCCAGCCGGGACTGGTCGAACCCCACCTGGGCCGGCACGCCGGTCCCGAAGCGACCCCGTTCACCGCGCTCAACGCCGCCTTCATTCAGGACGGGGCCTTCATCCGGGTGCCGGCGGGCGCGGAGTTGAAGGACCCGATTCTGCTGCTCTTCGTGACCACCGCCGAGGCCGCCGGCCAGGTGACCCATCCCCGCAACCTGATCGTGGTGGAGCCGGGGGCACGGGTGTCGCTGGTCGAGAGCTATGTCGGGCTGGACCAGGACACCACCTCGTTCACCAACGCGGTGACCGAAGTGGTGGTGGAGGAAGGGGCCTGGGTGGAGCACACCCGGATCCAGCGGGAGTCCGAAGCGGCCTATCACATCGGCTACAGCCATGTGCACCAGGCGGCCGGGAGCCACTACCGGTCTTTCACCCTGGCGATGGGTGGCCTGGTCAGTCGCCACAACCTGCATACCCGGCTCAACGCCCCGGAGACCGAGGCCCTGCTCTACGGGCTGTCGATCGCCCACCGCGACCAACTGGTGGACAACCACACCGCGATCTACCACGACCAGCCCAACTGCCGGAGCTGGGAAGTCTACAAGGCGATTCTCGACGACCGGTCCCGCGGGGTCTTCAACGGCAAGGTGTTCGTGACCCCCGAGGCGCAGAAGACCGACGCCAAGCAGACCAGTCGGACCCTGCTCCTCTCCGACCATGCCCGGGTAAACGCCAAGCCGCAGCTTGAGATCTTTGCCGATGACGTGAAGTGCACCCACGGGGCCACCGTGGGGTATCTCGACCCGATGCCGCAGTTCTACTTCCAGAGCCGCGGAATCCCGGCCGATCGGGCCCAGCGACTGCTGACCTATGCCTTTGCCGCCGAAGTCCTGGGCGAGGTGACGGTCGATGCGGTGCGCGAGGCGCTCGACCTGGTGGTCCGGACCCGGCTTGGGATCTCCGAAGGAGCCTGAACCATGGCGGCTGGCGCCGGAACGGTGGATCCGGTCACCACGGTGGCCGCGCTGGATGAAGCCCGGGTCCGGGCCGACTTCCCGATTCTGGACCGCGAAATCCGGGGCTGCCGGCTGGCCTATCTGGATACCGCCGCGACTGCCCAGAAGCCTCGGGTGGTGATCGACGCGGTGGCCGACTTCTACCGCGCGACCAACGCCAACGTCCACCGCGGGGTGCACGTCCTGAGCGAAGAGGCGACCGAGGCGTATGACCGGTCCCGCGATCGGGTCCGCCGATTCCTGAACGCTGCGGCTGCCGAGGAGATCATCTTTACCGGCGGGACCACGGCGGGCATCAACCTGGTGGCCCAGAGCTGGGGTCGCAGCACCCTCGCCGCCGGCGACGAGATCGTCCTCACCACGCTGGAGCATCATTCGAACATCGTGCCCTGGCAGTTGATCGCCCACGAGAAGGGTGCCGTTCTCCGAGTGGTCCCCCTGCTGGCCGATGGGTCGGTGGACCTCGACGGCTACCGGTCCCTGCTGGGGCCGCGGACCCGGATGGTGGCCCTGAGCCACACTTCGAACGTGCTCGGCACGGTCCTCCCGGTGGCGGAAATGGTGGGTCTGGCGCACCAGGTTGGAGCCCTCGTTCTGGTGGATGGCGCCCAGTCGGTCCCCCACTTTCCGGTGGATGTCCAGGCGCTCGGCTGCGATTTCCTGGTCTTCTCCGGCCACAAGCTGTATGGCCCGACCGGGATCGGTGCGCTGTACGGTCGGCGGGAGCTGCTCGAGAAGATGGACCCCTGGCAGGGCGGGGGTGGGATGATCGAGCGGGTGACCTGGGAAGCCACCACTTGGGCGCCGCCGCCGGCCCGGTTCGAGGCGGGCACCCCGCCGATCGCCGAGACGGTTGGACTGGCGGCGGCCATCGACTACCTCGAGGCGCTCGGGATGGAATCGATCGCGGCGCACGAACGGGACCTGGTGGGCTACCTCAGTACCAGATTGGACGCGGTGCCGGGGCTGACGGTATATGGCCGGGCGCCGGGGCGGATCGGGGTGGCCAGCTTTCTGCTGGACGATGTCCACCCACATGACCTGGCGACGGTGCTCGATACCGAGGGGGTGGCGGTCCGAGCCGGTCACCACTGCGCCCAGCCCCTGATGGAGCATCTCGGGGTGAACGCCACGGTCCGGGCCTCGCTCGGGATCTACAGCACCCGGACCGACGTGGACCAGTTGGTCAGCGGCATCGAGGCCGCCAGGAAACGGTTTGCCCGATGAGCGATCTCGACGAACTCTACCAGAGCGTCATCCTCGACCACGACCGGTCCCCCCGGAATTTCCGGGAACTCACCGGGGAGGGCTGCCGGTCAGCGGAGGGGTACAACCCGCTCTGCGGGGACCGAGTCCGGGTCATGGTCAAGGTGGAAGATGGCCGGGTCGCCGACGTCAGCTTTCAGGGAATCGGCTGTGCCATCTCGAAAGCCTCGGCCTCAATGATGACGGAGGCCGTGCGGGGGCTGCCGGTCGCGGAGGCCGAGCAGCTGTTCGAGACCTTCCACCGTGACGTGACCGGCACTGACCGGACGGAGGATTTGCCGAAGCGGCTCAAGGTGCTCCGGGGGGTATCGGCCTTTCCGATGCGAGTGAAGTGCGCCACCCTGGCGTGGCATGCGATGAAACAGGCGCTGGCCGAGGGGGCTTCCCCGAGCGGTCCAGCGAATCCCGACCTATCAACAGGAGCGTGAGATGGGGTATCCGGAAGTGATGATCAAGCCGATGCGTGAGGATGTCACCCGGCATGGGGTACAGGAGCTGCGAACGGTGGCCGAGGTGGATGCCGTGCTGGGGAACCCGAGCGGGACCCAGTTGGTGTTCATCAATTCGGTCTGTGGCTGTGCGGCGGGCGGCGCTCGGCCGGCACTGGCCAAGGCATTGCAGCACGCGACCAAGCCCGACCAGCTCTACACCGTGTTTGCCGGACAGGACCTCGACGCCACCGCGCGGGTCCGGTCGTATGTCAGCGACTACGCGCCCAGCAGCCCGTCGATGGTGTTGCTCCGGGATGGCGAGGTGGTGCTCTTCGTCCATCGCCACATGATCGAGGGCCGGGGTGCGAGCGAGATCGCGGCTGACCTGACGGCGGCGTTCGATCGGCACTGCGGTCAGACGGTCGGGTCATGAACCAGGCAGGGTCGGATGGGCATGTTCCCGGGATGATGATCCATCCCGGGCACCAGGAGTTGCATGGCATCACCGTCATCGTGGAAACCACTGGACCCATCACCCACGTGGGGCGGTTCGACCGGGAGGACGAGGGTGGGGTCCGTTTCAAGGACGTGGCCAGTTTCGCGGCGTCCTCGGAAGAGGATCTGGCGGCCTGGTTGGACCGGATCCGGAAGTTCGGGGTTCGGGTGGAGCACGAGCAGATAGTGCTGCCGTCCGCCGAGATCAGGAGTATCCGCCTGCTGGGGCTGCCCTAGGGTCCCGTGGACGGGGTTTGGGGCGGGGGCCGGAAACTTTCTGGCCTCCGCCTCGTTTTTGTGGCATTGTTCTGAGTTGCCTCATCCGACCCCATTCAGGGAGCCGTTCCGAGATGTCCTCTCCCGTCATCCAGGTCCAGGGCGTGACCAAGCGCTTCGCGGGCCACACCGCTGTCCGGAACCTCTCCATGGATGTCCCCCCTGGGGTCATCCTGGGGCTGCTGGGCCCCAACGGGGCCGGGAAGAGCACTACGATCCGGATGATCATGGACATCATCGAGCCGGACGAAGGCCGGGTGAGCCTCTTCGGCGGCGGCGTCGGTGGCCGGGACCTGTCCCACCGGATCGGGTTCCTCCCGGAGGAGCGCGGACTTTACAAGAAGATGAAGGTGGCCGACCACCTGGTCTTTCTGGGGGAGGTCAAAGGGGTTCCTTCTCGCTCCGCCCGGACCAAGGCCGGCGAATGGCTGGAGCGGCTGGGGCTGCAGGACTGGGCTGACAAGAAGGTGGAGGATCTGTCCAAGGGGATGCAGCAGAAGGTCCAGTTTGCCGGGGCCCTGTTGCACGATCCGGAACTGATCATCCTCGACGAGCCGTTCAGCGGGCTCGACCCGGTCAACAGCCAGGTCTTGAAGGACACGGTGGTGGACCTGGCCCGGTCCGGGAAGACGGTCCTGTTCTCCACCCACATCATGGAACAGGCCGAGAAGATGTGCGACCGGGTGGTGATCATCAGCCGGGGGGAGAAGGTGGTGGACGGGACGATGGCGGAGGTCAAGCGGGAGGCGGGCGGGCGGCACGTCGCGCTGGCCTTCCACCGGGATGCGGCTAGGGCAGGCCCGGTGCTCCGCGACAGGTCGCTGGTGGCCGCGGTGGACGATTCGGGCGCCAGTGCCGAGGTGGAACTGGCCCCTGGGGGTGACTCGGACCGGCTGCTGGAAGCGCTGATGCAGAGCGGGGTCGGGATCTCCCGGTTCGAGATCGTGGAGCCCTCGCTCCAGTCGATCTTCATCGCCAAGGTCGGCGCCGAGGCGGCTCGGGCCGCAGCGATCGACGATTCCCGCCCAGGGCCCGGCTTGCTGGACGACATTGTGGACGTGGTCGGCCGTCATGCGTAAGGCCTGGGTGGTCGCCAAGCGCGAGTTTCTGGAGCGGGTCCGGACCCGCCAGTTCATCATCGGGACCGTGCTGGGCCCGGTGTTGATGGGGGCACTGTTTGTGGTCCCCATTCTCCTCTCGAGCCCCAGCTCCTCAAAGCGGATTGTGATCGTCGATGCCGCCGATGGAGAATTCGGCGCCAAGGTAGAAGCCGCACTGGCCCGGTCGATGATCGATGGGGGCGACGAGGGGGAGCGGCCGCGCTTCTTCGTGAGCAGGATCCCGGCGGCCGGCAGGGCCGCTGAAGTCAGGGACTCGCTGATTGCGACCGTTGGACAAGAAGACGAAGGAGAGGAGGCCCTGACCGGAGTGCTCGTGGTGTCCGACAGAGTCCTGACCAGCGACTCCCTCGAGTACTTCGGCTCGAACGTGACAAGCCTGTCCGAGATGGGGATCATGAGCCGGCTGGTCCGCGACGTAGCGGTGTCGGAGCGACTGACCCGACTGGGGATTGAACCGTCGCTACTGATGGAGGCGATTCGGCCGATTGACCTGGTCACCACCCGGGTCAGCCGAGGGAAAGCGACCGGGGAGAGCGGGGAGTCGTCCTTCATGCTCGCCTACGTCATGTCCCTGCTCCTCTATATGGCGCTGCTGATCTACGGGATGCAGGTCATGACCAGCACGGTGGAAGAGAAGACCAATCGAATCAACGAGGTGCTGGTCTCCAGCCTCCGACCATTCGAACTCCTGCTCGGCAAGGTGGTCGGGGTCGGTTCAGTGGGACTGCTGCAGATGGGGATCTGGGTCGGGACCGCATACGGTATCGCGACCGCCCGCGCCCCGCTGGCCAAGCTCGCCGGGGTCAGTGCGGAGGCGGTGTCGGCGCTCCCGATTCCCGAGATTCCACTCGGGCTGGTGCTGGTCTTCCTCCTCTACTTCCTGCTGGGGTTCTTCTTCTACTCGGCGGCCTACGCCGCAGTGGGCTCGACCTGCAACACCGTGCAGGAAACCCAGCAGGCCCAGATGCCGGTTACCCTGATGATCGTGGCCGGCCTGATGGTGATGTTCAAGCTTCTCAATGAGCCGAATGGCCAACTGGCGCAGATCCTGAGCCTGGTGCCTCCGCTGGCGCCGTTCGTGGTGCCGGTGCGCTACTCGCTGAGCCCACTGCCGCTCCCGGAACTGGCGCTGTCTGTGGTCGTCACTGGGCTGGGTGTCCTGGGGATGGCGTGGGTGGCAGGCCGGATCTACCGGGTCGGCATCCTGATGTACGGCAAGAAGGCGTCGTTCCGGGAGATCTTCCGCTGGATCAGGGCGGGCTAGTGACTGAGGGTGGCGGAACTCGCGGCAAGGGACTGGAGCGGCGCTACACCGAGGAGGAGGTGGCCCGGATCCTCAAGGAGTCGGCGCAGGGCGGGGAGTCGACCGGGCTCACCCTCCGGCAGCTGGAGGAGATCGGCCGGGAGGTCGGGATCTCTCCGGCCGCGATCCGAGCCGCGGCCACCCGCAGCCCGGCCCCCCACGGATCGAAGTCGGGTCTCTTCGGGGCACCGGCCGTGACCCAACAGGAGCGCCTGCTCCCGGGCCCGGTCCGCGCGGACCAGCGCGAGGGGCTTCTGCTGGCGATCCGCCGGGCGATGGGGCGACACGGGGTGGCAACCCAGAGCGACACCGGTGTGGAGTGGAAGGCGCGCGATGCCCTCGGCGGGCGCTACGTCACGGTCCAGACCGCTGGCGACGAGACCGTGGTGCGAGGGTTCGGGAACTTCCGTGACGGGATCGCGTTCGCGACCATGTTCACCGGTGCCGTCACTTTCTTCGTCTCGCTCGGGCTCATCAAGCTCTACGGCGTTCTCGGCCTCGGCGCGGCGCCAATGGTGGGGCTCGCCGCCTGGCTTCCCGCACAGTTCTTCTGGCGCCGCCGGTTTGCCGCCGAACAGCGGGCGCTGGACGCCGCCGTGAATGACGCCTCCCAGTATCTGGAAGCGACCAGCCAGGAACCGAAGGCCCTCCCCGGGGACTGAGTCCTCCGCAAACTGGAGTGGCGTGCCGCATCCGCCAACCCTAGGTTTGCCCCATGAGCTATCACGTCATCGTCGTCGGCGGGGGGCACGCCGGTGCGGAAGCGGCCGCCATGGCCGCACGCTCCGGTGCCCGGACCCTGCTGGTGACTCAGCACCTCGAGACCATCGGCCAGATGTCCTGCAACCCCGCGATCGGCGGGATTGCCAAGGGCACGGTGGTCCGCGAGGTGGACGCGATGGGCGGCATCATGGGGCGCGCGACCGATCTCTCCAGGGTGCAGTTCCGGATGCTCAATCGCTCCAAGGGCCCCGCGGTCTGGTCGCCGAGGGCCCAGTGTGACCGGGGACTCTACCGGCGCACCGTCCGGTCGTTGCTGGAGCGACTACCCGGTTTGGGGTTCACCCAGGGCACGGTCGCTTCCCTGATCATGCATGGCGCTCGCGTGGTCGGCGTCGAACTGACGGACGGCCGGAGCTATCGGGCTCCGTCGGTAGTCATTACCGCGGGGACCTTTCTGCGGGGCCGGATTCACATGGGCCTCGACAGCCAGATTCCGGCGGGCCGGGCCGGCGAACCGCCGTCCGTTGAAATGGCACAAGACATTGAAAGACTTGGACTTACAGTCCAACGCTTCAAGACAGGAACTCCACCCCGGATCGATGGAGGCACGGCGGACCTCTCCCGGATGGAGCGCCAGGATGGCGATCCTTCCCCCTACTGGTTTTCCCACTACGAGAGGGCCCGGCACCCGGACCAGCTCCCGTGCTACCTGACGCACACCGGCCCGGAGCTGCAGGAGATCATCACTCGGCATCTCAAGGAGTCGGCGCTCTATGGCGGGGCCATCAGTGGACGAGGGCCGCGGTACTGCCCATCGATCGAGGACAAGATCGTCCGGTTCCCCGACGCGGCCCGACATCAGGTCTTCCTGGAGCCCGAGGGTCTCGACACCAGGGAGATGTACGTCAATGGGCTGAGCACGTCGCTCCCCACCGCGGTGCAGCTGGCCTACCTCCGGTCCATTCCTGGCCTCGAGTCGGTCGAGATGACCCGACCCGGGTACGCGATTGAGTACGACTACTTCCCACCCACCCAGCTGGATGCCACGCTCAGAGTCAAAGCCATAGAGGGGCTCTACTTCGCTGGCCAGATCAATGGCACGACCGGGTATGAGGAGGCCGCGGGCCAGGGGGTGGTCGCTGGCCTGAACGCTGCGGCCTCTGCGCTGGATCTTGATCCGTTCCAGGTGGGCCGGGAACAGGGGTTCATCGGGGTGCTGGTGGACGACCTGGTAACCCGTGGCGTGGATGAGCCTTACCGGTTGTTCACCTCGAGGGCCGAGTACCGGCTTCTGCTCCGCCAGGACTCTGCTCTCCGCCGGTTTCTGCCGCTGGCGGAGTCCCGTCGGCTCCTGACGGACGATGAGCTTCGGGAGGCCCACCGGAGGATCGAGACAGAGGACACCGTCCTGGCAACGGCTAGGTCAACCCTGCTCAGGCCGGAGGTGGCTGAACGGGTCCCCGGCATTTCAGGCAACGGTAATTCCCAGTCGATCCTGGCGGCCGATCTGGCCCGGCGGCCCGGGGTACGGCTGGCCGACCTGTTTGAGGCCTCCGGGATCGAGGCCGATACCGAGGCCGTTGCCTGGGCCGAAGTGGAACTCAAGTACGAGGGGTATGTTCGGCGGGAGGAGGAGCTGGTGGCCCGGTCGGCCACGATGGAGGGCTTCCTGATTCCGACGGACTTCGACTACCCGGTGGCGGCCAGCCTCTCCTGGGAGGCACGAGAAAAACTCGCCTTCGTTCGCCCGGGTACCCTGGGTCAGGCGGGCCGAGTTCCCGGGGTGAGCCCAAGCGACCTGCAGAACCTCCTCGTCGAAGTCCTCAAGCTGCGGTAGCCCGAGCGGCGGCAGGTCTTGGTGTTTCACGTGAAACAGATCGTTTGTGGCGGGTTCTCCCCGGCCTGGGTATTATTGCACGGTCGGGTCGAATTCGACACCAAACTGTTTATATTGTCAGCGTGTAATACGCCACTATACAAGGGGTTATGGGCAGAGTAATCGCAATCGCCAACCAGAAAGGCGGGGTTGGCAAGACCACCACCGCCGTCAACCTTGCCGCCTCCCTGGCGGTGGCGGAGCAGCGAACCCTGCTGATCGACGCCGACCCGCAGGGGAACGCGACCAGCGGTGTGGGCGGCGACAAGCAGTCGGCGAACGGTTCGCTGTACGACGTGATGCTCGACGGCCTGGCCATCAAGGACGCGGTGCAGCACCCCCCGGAACTTCCCTACCTCCATCTGGTCGGGGCCAATCAGGATCTGGTCGGCGCGGAGATCGAACTGGTGTCGCGGGAAGGGCGCGAGCGGGTGTTGCGCGAGGCCCTCCGGAAGGTCCGCGATCAATACGACTTCATCCTGATCGATTGCCCGCCGTCGCTGGGGCTCATCACCCTGAACGTGCTGGCCGCGGCGGATGCGGTGCTGATTCCGATTCA
>CAYINH010000060.1:0-10701 GCA_964364615.1 uncultured Gemmatimonadaceae bacterium | reverse complement strand
GGCCGTCTGACGCCGGCCTCCACACCAGGAAATCCAGGGTCGGGCCTTCAGGTCCGACCCTTTGTGCTTCCCAGGGTCGCTCCAACGGAAACCCGGAAGCCCGGGACCCCGTATGGGCCCGGGTTGGCACACCGTTCCATCAGAGGGAGGGGCAATGTCTGGAGTCTTCGACCGGATCCGCGAGGAACTCGACCAGTTGGGTGACAAGGTGAGCGGCGCCTTGGAGCAGGGCAAGCTCCACATTGAGAAGAGCAATGTGCTCGGCCTCAGGAATGATGGGGCCCGAGAGTTGGGGATGCTGACCTGGCGGAAGACCAGCGGCGAACCGATTGACGAGGCGCGCTACGAGGCGCTCCTGACCAAGCTCGACGAGTACAAGACCCGGCTCGATCGGGTGGAGCGGGAGCTCGCCACCTGCAAGGGCGAGGACGTCTCGGTCGGCAACGATCCGCCACCCGCCTCCGAGCCAGTCGACGCGGAGGTTCAGGCGGAGCCCGCGGCCGAGGCGACCCCGGGCTGAGCGCGCTACCGGATCGCGGCCCGCTCCAGCTCGGTCGCGATCCGGCCCGCCCCGTAGACCTTCTTGAGTGCCTCGGTGATCGCCGCGGTGTGCACGCTCACCGTCCGTGACACCTCATCGGTAAAGATGAACCGATTAGGCAGCATCTCGATGTTGCCGTCAAACGCCACGCCCACCACCTCGCCCTTCCGGGTGACCAGCGGACTCCCTGAGTTGCCGCCGATGATATCCGCGGTCGAGACGAAATCGAGGGGGGTGGCCATGTCGAGCCGCCCCTGGGCGGTCTTCCACCGGGTTGGAAGGTGGAACGGCGGCTGGTCGTCAAACTCCGCATTCCGGGCAAAGAGGCCGTAGAAGCTGGTCCGGTAGGGCGCGATGGTGCCGTTCATCGGGAACCCCTTCACCACGCCGTCGCTGATCCGAAGGGTAAAGGTCGCGTCCGGCGGGAGGCTTCGGCCGTAGGCCGCGAAGATCGCCTGTCCCAGCAGCTCGGCATTGGCGGAAAGCGTGGTGTTGAGGGCCTGCGCCCGCATGCCGTGCCGTACCACGAGCGGTCCCACCGCCCGCGCCAGCACCATCATCGGATCGTCTGACGCGCTGATGGCCGATGCGCCACCCTCGATCAACGCCTTCCGGGCTTCCGCGGTCACCAATCTGGTGCCCCGGACCAGGGCCTTGGCCGCCTCGGCGGGGGTCTTGTTCCCCATCGCGGCTACCAGAAAGGGGTCGCCGGCCGGGAGAGTGGCCTTGGCCAGTTTGAACTGGGCGGCCAGCAGGGCCTCTTCGGCATCGAGATCAAACTTGATGTCCCGACCCAATTGACCCTTGATCCGGTCCAGACCGGGTCCCTGGAATGGTGCCAGTCGCTGGCCCTCAGGAAGGACCTGCTGCCCTGGCAGCAGTACCAGGTTCCCGGCCATCCCGAAGAGTTGGCTGCCCGTAAAACTGTGATACTGTCGTTCGGTCGCGAAGGTGCCCAGCTCCTGCTGGGCCCGGGCCACCGCCGCCCAGGATCCGCCATACTGCGAACGCAGTTTGGGGTTGGCGGCGACCCTGGTCTTGAACTCATCCTCAAACCGCTGTTTCCGGGCCATCGTCGCCCCGTTCAGTAATCCGCTCCGGTATCCGGTGATGGCCTTGATGGCGTTTTCCCCCGAAAAGATCGCGTTCTCGAAGCGACGACGAGCCTCATCTCCAGATTGGGAGAGGGTGCGGTACGCCTCGACGTTGCCGCGGAGCAGGGCCAACTGGCTGGGATACTGCACATCCCGCAGGTATTCCATCTGGGCCAACGTCAGCATCCTGCCCGTCGAACCCGGATTGCCGACCACGAAGACGACCTCGCCCTCCGCCGCGCCGGCCGCATTCCACCGCAGATAGTGCTCGGCCGCGAGCGGCTTCCCGTTGTGGTAGATCCGCAGGAAGGTGACGTCGAGGTCGTAGCGGGGATAGGTGAAGTTGTCCGGGTCTCCACCGAAGAAACTGATCGCCTCCTCGGGTGCCATCACCAGCCGGAGGTCGGTGTAGCGCTGGTACCGATAGAGCGAGTACATCCCTCCCTGATAGAAGGTCACGACCTGGCAGATCAGTCCGGTCTGTCGAGCACACTCATCCTGGATCCGCTCGATCGCGGCGTCGCGCTGGGCCACCCGCTCTGTTGTCGCCCGACCGGTCACCGCCTGCCGAATGGCGGCGGTGACGTCCTCCATCGACTGGAGCTGGTCGGCATTCATCCCGGCACAGCTGGGCTCCTCCTCGTCGCTCGGGGCCACAAAGCCGACCGCCTGATAGTCGACGTCCTTGGGCGAGGCCGCCGTGATACAGGCCCTGGCGCAGTGGTGGTTCGTCATCACCAGACCCCGGTCCGACACGATGCTGGCGGAACAGCCGGGAATCCGCACGGCGGCGAGCCGGACATGGTCCAGCCACCCCTGGGCCGGCACAAAGTCGTAGGCCGCCTTCCAGTAGGCCAGGGGTGGGGCGTCGAAGGTCCACATCGTTCCGAATTCCTTGATGAATCCGGTCTGAGCGATGGGATCGGGGGCTGGCTGGGCCGCGAGGGCCACGGGGGACAGCGCCAGGGCCAGGTTGGCCAGGATACAACGAAGGGAGAGACGGGGCATGGCTCGATTGGGTTGGAGGAGGACTGCCGCAAGAATAATCGGGTGTGGGGAGGAGAAAAACAGCGAGCCGGAGGTTCCCCTCCGGCTCGCCGTGGCCAGTTCACTGACTACCGCTTCGGGGGCAGCGAGCGATATCGCTCGAGCAGTTCCGTTTCCCGGGTCCGCAGGGAGACCTCCTTGCCCCGGATGTAGACCCGTTCCGCGGCGCCGCCCAAATCGAGCGGATCTCCGGACCAGATCACCACGTTGGCCACCTTGCCGGCATCGAGCGAGCCGTAGTCGCTGAGCCCGAAGGCCTGCGCCGGAGCCAGGGTGATGGCCTGGAGGGCATCGTCCCAGCTCATGCCGTTGCGGACCGCATTCCCGGCACCAAAGCGGAGATTCCGCTCGCCACCGGGATCGCCCTGGGCGATGACCACCCGCACCCCGGCCCGCCGGAGCAGGGTGGCGTTGTCCAGTCGGGCACCGAGACCGTCGAAGGAAGGGATGTCGGTGTTGGGCGACATGATGACCGGCACCCCGGCGGCTGCAACGGCCTCCGCCACCATCCAGCCTTCCACCGCCCCGCTGAGAATCGTCTTCAGCTTGAACTCGGCGGTGAGCCGGAGCGCGTTCTCGATGTCCATCCGCCGATTGGCGGTGATCACCAGCGGCATCGTCCCCGCGAGGACGGGGAGCAGCGCCTCCAATTGAGCGGCCGGAGCGGACAGGTCCTGCATGGCGCCCTTCTGAAACTCGGCCTTGCGCCGCTGGTATTCGAGCGCGTCCCGGAACAGCTGTCTGGTTCGTGCCATGGTACCGGCTCGGCTCCCGCCCCCAGCGCCCTTGCTTCCGTCACTCAGATTGAGCAGCATCGCTACCGTGCTCGTGATCAGGGCGTCCTCAAGCCGAGTGCCGGTGTAGTCCACCGCCATGGCTCGGCCCGGCAGGTAGTTTCCGCGCGGGCCGGACAGCCCGGTCGTCACCCCGCCGGTCCGGGCCAATGGAATGGTGATCGCGCCGGCATCGTACCCCTCCGCGGGCGAGAACGCCGGGTTGACCTCACCCTGCACCCCCGCTTCGCTCTCCCCGAACAGGGAAGCGACGCCCAAGCCGGCATCGGAGCCGGCGTGAATCAATCCGGGAGTGACCCATTTCCCGGTGGCGTTCACCAGAGTGGCGCCGGCCGGCACCGTCAGGTTGGTGCCCACGGCAACGATCCGGCCATCCCGAATCAGAACGGTACCCTGCTCAATCCTGGGGCCCGAGACCGGGTAAACGGTTCCGCCGGTGATGGCGATGGTCTGGGCGGTGGCCGCTGTCGGGGCCATCAGGACAAGAGCGGCCACCAGGGTGGCCCGAGGCAGCATGCGCGCGTTCATCGTCCCACCCCCGGAGCCGTCTGGCCAAGGTTGAAATCGGTCTGGTACTGCTTGGTGGGATCCAGCCGGTCGAAGACCAGCCACCCCTCGTTCCACACTTTCTCCGCCTTGCTGTACACCGAGAACGGGTCCCCCGACCAGAGCACCACGTCGGCCATCTTGCCGGCCTCAAGCGACCCGGTCTGCGCCTGGATCCCGAGCACCCAGGCCGGATTGGCGGTGACCCACTTGATGGCCTGATCGCGGGTCAGCGTGATCCCGGCCCGAAGGCCCGCGTAGTACGCCTTGGCCATGTCCTGGTTCATTCGCTGGATGCCGTCGGGGCTGTCGGTGTGGAGGACGGCGATGGCGCCGGCCTGCTGGATCAGCGCGAGGTTCTCGGGCACCTGATCGTACGCCTCCATCTTGAAGCCACCCCAATCCGACCAGACGGAAGCCGCCGTGCCGGCGGTCTTGAGCAGGTCCGCGATCTTGTAGGCTTCGATGCCGTGGTGGAACGATTGGATCCGGAAGCCGAATTCCCGGGCCAGGTCCAGCATCTGGGCCATCTCGTCGGCCCGGTAACAGTGGTTCTGGACCGAGATCTCTCCGCGGAGTACCCCGGCCAGCGTTTCCAGTTTGAGATCCCGGGCCGGCGGATCGCCCTTCTTGTCCTTTCGCCAGGCATCCCACCGGGCCTGGTACTGCTCGGCCTGGATGAAGGCGGTGCGGTACCCGGCCATGTTCCCCATCCGGGTGGAGGGGCCACGATTCTGATAGACCCGCTTGGGGTTCTCCCCACAGGCCATCTTCACCCCGTACGGGGCGCCCGGATACTTCATTTCCTGAACCGTCCGGGCCGGCACCAGGCGAACCGTGGCCGAGCGGCCGCCGATGAGATTCGCCGAGCCCGGCAAGACCTGCATCACCGTCACCCCGCTGGCGATCGCGAGAGGGATCTGGGGGTCATGGGGCCAAATGGAGTGCTCGGCCCACACTTCGGCGGTCACCGGGTTGGTGGCCTCGTTGCCATCGCTCTCTGCCTGGGTGCCGGGAGCCGCATAGACGCCGAGGTGGCTATGGGTGTCGATGATCCCGGGGGTCACCCACTTGTTGTTGCCGTCGATCACCGTGGCGCCCGCCGGAGCCTCCACCGTCTGCCCCACCGCCAGGATCTTCCCGTCCTGGAATGCGATCGTGGCGTTCCGGAGCTCCTGACCGGCAGCGGTCAGGATATTCACGTTCCGGATGACGACTGGGGGGTTGGGACGACGAACGTAGGTGGATGGGTACTGCTCCCGCATGAAGCTCTGCGACCCGCTGTAGACCTCCTGCTTGGGGCTCGGTTGGCTCGGCGGGGTCTGTGCTCCGGCGCCGGCGCAGGCGCTGACCAGGGCACCGAGGGCCAGGGCTGTCGACCAACTGCTCATCGGGTGTTCTCCCTCGAGTGGTTCAGTGGAGTCATGGACTCGCCCGGACAATCTCGACCGGGGAGTTGGCGATCACTATTCGCATCAACCGGCGGGGGCCGGATACGGTCACCCAGAAGGTAACCTGCTGGTCTCCGCCTTCGAGGCGGATCCGGTAGCACTCGGTCTCCCGCCCCCCGATCTCGACCACATCTCGGCCCTGGTTCGTCAGCGTGACCGGGTGGGACTCCCCGGAACCCGAACTGAACGTCGTCAGCTGGAACGTGGTATCGGTGTCCCAGGGCAGGGCGGGGAGGACGGTCTGAATCAGGTTGTCATCCAGGGCGGCCTCGGTCATCACGGTGTCGATCTCTACCGTGCGCGGGCCCCCCGGTCCGGGAGTCACCGCGCTCCCCCGGATCCGCCCGCCGTCCACCGCAAGCCCGATCCGGGTCTCCTCGCCCTGGACCTTGCCGGTCTGGGTGATCGCTCGGGTCCGGAGCCGCTCATCGGTGGTGACTTCCGTGTCCTGCTCGACGAATTGTCCCAGCCTGGTGCGTTCCTGGTACCGATAGCCGTCAGCGGTCCGCTCCAGGCTGGATTGAATCCACCCCAGCTCGACGCCCTGGACCAGGACGGTGAAGCTGTCGCGACGGGTGGCGAGGCCATTCGGAGGGATCAGGTCGGCCACCGCCCGCGGCGCCGGCGATTGGGCCGACAAGCCGTGCGGTGGGGCGGCGTACCCCAGCCCCAATGCCACCGCGATGGTCACACCCGGTCTCAGCACCCTGTCCTCCTTCAGACTCGTGAAGCCTGTGATTGAACCGCGAGAATGTAGTGGTGGCTACGGTCCGAGATGACCAGTGGTTTCAGGAACCCGCGCGGAGTCGCTCCGGGTAGTTGCCGCAGAGCGCGTCGACTCCCAGGTTGGTCAACTCCATCGCCTGGTCCCGATCATTTACCGTCCAGGCAATGATCTCCCCCCCGGCCTGGTGCACCACCTCGACTAACTCCCGGTCCACCAGCTGCCATTCCTGCCAGAGCGCCCGGGCGCCGGTCGCCCTGAGCGTGGCCGCCGGATCCAAAAGATAGGAGGTCGTGAGGGCGCCGAGTCTGAGTCCGGGCCGGGCCCGCGCGAGTCGTCTGACCAGTCGGTGGTCGAAGCTGTGGACGCCGCAGCGGTCGGCCGCCGGGTCACCGTCGATCGTAGCGAGCAGGACGGCATCCAGGGCCTCCGGAAGGGCCTTGACCTCGATCCACATCTGCAGGGTTGGCGCGGAGGCCAGGGCTTGGGCCAAGGTGGGGATCGGCTCACCATTCGGCAGCTGGACCGACCGCACCTCGCGCTCCGTCAGGTCGCGGATCGGGCCGAGACCCGGCAGATCCGGGTCGTGGTGCACCACGATGGTACCGTCCCGGGTCCCGTGGACATCGAGTTCAATGCCGTCCGCGCCCATCCGCGAAGCGAGCTCGAATGCCGCCAGCGAATTCTCCGGGGCATGGCCTGAGGCGCCTCGATGGGCCAGGACCAGGGGTCGTGCGCGGCTCAGGGGTTGCTCCCTCCGTTGTGGAAAACCGGGCATGGGCTCGGGGAATTCTAGCCGAAGGGACCGCGGCGTGTGGCATGGCGATGTAGGGGGAGTGGGACCACAGCGGTGTCTCTCGGAGAGGCTTTGGGCCCGGAGCCCAGGCTGTTGCTTCATGTACACGTTGAGGTGGCGTGTGGTAACTCATTGTCATAAATTGAGATGGCAGCTCTCCTTGCACCGGCCCACTAGTCTACTACGACCGGCGTGGTCCCTTCGCTCCGGAGGCTTCGTCGCCAACTTGTTAACGCCCAGTCGGTTGCCCCGTCCTACCGGTCGCCAATGACAGCCTCCAGGTCCACGGGTCAAGAGAGCGACCAGGCCCTGGTGACGGCCTACCGCGGCGGCAATGAGCAGGCTGCGGGGGAGCTGGTCCAGCGGCACGGGGCGGCCCTGGGTCGGTATCTCTACTCCTCCGGGGCGCCCGCCGGTGAGATTGACGACTTGGTTCAGGAGACCTTCTTTCGTGCCTTTCGAGCGTTGGATACCTGGCGGGGTGACGCCGCCTTTCGCAGTTGGCTCTTCCGGATCGGGGGGAATCTCCGGAAGGACCTCTACCGAAGGGAAGGGGGGCGCCAAGTGGTGTCCCTCGTCGAAACCGACGCCGTGGATCACGCCGACCCTGAGGGTCAGGTCATCGCTCACGATCAGGCCGCCCGAATCAGGGTGGGCATTACCCAGCTTCCCCGGCTCCAGCGGGAGGTCTTCCTCCTCCGGGTCCAGGAAGGGCTTCCCTACGAGGATATCGCCCACAGCCTCGGCACGACCCCAGGCGCCGCGCGGGTCCATTACCATCATGCGGTCCAGCGGCTGAAGGGGCTCCTGACATGACCCACCCCAACCACCTTTCCGACCGGATGCCCCAGGTCGCCCGGGGCGCCGCCTCGTGGTCGCCCGAGGACATGGCGCACCTGACGAGCTGCGCCGAATGCCGGGCGGAGTGGAAGGTCGTGGAGCTGGGGGCGAAGCTCGGTGGTGACCTGACCGACCGGATGGATCTGGCCGGGATCGCCGCCCGGGTCGTGGCAGATCGGGCCCGCCGGACCCCGGTACCCAAGGCGCTTTCTTTCCATCGGGCCTCATGGGTGGTCGCTACGGCGGCGGCGGCGGCGCTGCTGATCATGGTGGCCCGGCCAACGTCGGCCCCGGAATCCGCCCCGGCCGTGGCACTGCTGCCAGAGCTGGAGGGGATGTCGGCGGAAGAGTTGGAATTGGTCTTCGAGGTCCTCCCCGCTGCCGACGGCTGGACCGTCCCGGGGACGAACCTGGGCGACCTGGATGACGGGGAACTCGAACGGGTGCTTCGCACCCTGGAGGGATGACGTGCGACGACTGACCTGGACTGGCGTGCTCGGGGTGACCATCCTCCTGGTGGGTGCCGCCCCTCTCATGGCTCAGGATCCGGAGGCTCGGGGCGAGCGGTTGCGGCAGGAGCTTGAGATCCGGTTTGCCGAACGGATTCAATCCGAGCTGGGGCTGACCGATGAGCAGGCGCCCAAGGTTCACGAGATCATGGCGCGATCGGCCCGCCAGCGGCAGAGTCTGGAGCGTCGGGAGCGCGAACTCCGGATGAGTCTCCAGCGGCACCTTCGGCCTGGTATCGCGGCCAATGCGGACAGTCTGAACGCCGCGGTGGAGGGCATCGCCGAGAACCGGGTCAACTACACCCGGGTGATGCAGGACGAGATGCAGGAGCTGTCGACGGTCCTGACGCCGGTCCAGCGGGCGCAACTGTTCGTCATCCGGGACCGGATTCTCCAGCGGGCTCAGGAACTCCGCGCCCAGCGACCGGCCAACCGCCCCCCCGGCTCCCGCAACGACCCCTGAGGGGGACAGCCAACAGGTGGGCGGAGGGCCGGGTCTAAACCCGGCCCTCGGTCGTTCCGTCCCGTGGAGTGTCGGATCGGTTAGATTTCTGTCCGGCACACGTTCCTGGAGGTTGCTGTGCGGCGGATTCTGTTCCTCAGCTCCTTGCTGTGCGTCCCCCTGGTCGCGGCGGCCCAAGGGGTGACGGTCGTTCGGGTCCCCGTGGTCGGCACGATCGAGAACGGGCTGGCCCCCTTCGTGGCCCGGGCGATCCGTGAGGCGGAAGCCTCCGGAGCCGCGGCGGTCATCCTGGACATCAACACGCCCGGTGGACGGGTGGACGCGGCCCAGGCGATCGTGGACGCGGTCACCAGCGCCAACATCCCGGTCTATGCCTTTGTGAATCGCCAGGCGTTCAGCGCCGGGGCCCTGATTGCCCTGTCGGCGCGAGCCATCTACATCCGGTCCGGTGGAGTGATCGGGGCGGCCACCCCGGTGGACGGTCAAGGCACCAAGGCCCCCGAAAAGTATGTGGCCGCCATGCGGAGTGAATTCCGCGCCCTGGCGGAACGTCGGGGGCTCGATCCCCGGCTGGCGGAGGGGATGGTGGATGAGACCCTGGATATTCCCGGAGTCAAACCGGCCGGGCAGCTGTTGAGTCTGAGCGCCGAGGAAGCCATCAGCAACGGGTTCGCCAATGGGCACGCCGAGGACCTCCAGGGGATGCTCAGTGCGGTCGGGCTGGATGATGCCCTGGTGGTCGAGGCGGTTCCCAACTGGGCGGAACTGGTGGTCCGTTTCCTGACCAACCCGCTGGTGTCGCCGCTGCTGCTGTCGATCGGCATGTTGGGCCTCATTTTCGAAATCAAGTCCGGGGCATTCGGGTTGGGTGGGCTCCTGAGCCTGACCGCCCTCGGGCTGTTCTTCGGTTCCAGTCTCCTCCTGGGCCTGGCCGGCTGGGAGGAACTGCTGCTGCTTGGATCCGGGCTGATCGCTCTCGGGGTCGAGGTCTTCCTGATCCCCGGGTTCGGTGTCGCGGGCATTCTCGGCGGAGCGCTGATTGCCGGGGCGGTGATCCTGGCCCTGGTCGGCAATCTTCCGACGGCGAGCGACTTTCTCTATGCCGGCGGGATTCTCGCGGCTTCGCTGGTGGTGACGGGCGCGGTGCTGTTCGGGTGGCTTCGGCACCTGCCGACCAGCACCCGGTGGAGTGGGCTGTTCCTCAAAGAGAGTACCGACTCGGCGGCGGGATTCATCTCCGCCCCCAACCGGCGGGACCTGATCGGCCGGGAGGGGAAGGCCGGCACCGATCTCCGCCCAGCGGGTACCGCGCATTTCGGCGACGAACGGCTCGACGTGGTGACCGAAGGCGGGTTCATCAAGGCGGGGGCCGCCATCAAGGTAGTGCAGAGCGACGGCTATCGGCACATCGTCCGGCCCGTCTGACCGTCGTCCGACTTCATTTTCAGCGAGGGTACCGTGGATCTGAACTCGATCGCCCCAGGCTTCTTTCTCGTCCTGCTCTTCCTTGGATTCCTCTTCCTGGTGGTGTTCTTCCGGTTCATTCCGATCGGCCTGTGGGTGACGGCCCTGGCCTCCGGGGTGCGGGTCCCCTTCCTGACCCTGTTCGGGATGCGCTTCCGGAAGGTCAACCCGGCCTACATCGTGAATCCGCTGATCATGGCGTACAAGGCGGGGCTGAACCTTCCGATCAATCCGCTGGAGGCCCACTACCTGGCCGGCGGCAGCGTGGAGCGGGTGGTCCGGGCGCTCATCTCGGCCGACAAGGCCGGCATCCCGCTCGACTTCAAGCAGGCCACCGCGATTGACCTGGCCGGTCGCGACGTGTTTGAGGCGGTCCAGGTCAGCGTCAATCCCAAGGTGATCACCACCCCCAAGATTGCGGCGATGGCCAAG
>CAYINH010000059.1:0-10755 GCA_964364615.1 uncultured Gemmatimonadaceae bacterium | reverse complement strand
CGCCACCACCCCCGGCATCGAGAGCGGCAGGGTGACCCGGAGGAAGCGGGTCACCGGGCGGGCGCCCAGGACCGCGGCGGCTTCCTCCAGGGCAGGGTCCTGACGCTCCAGTGAGGCGTAGATCGGGAGGATCATGAACGGCAGGAAGGTGTAAACCAGACCGGCCATGACGGCGAATGGGGTGTACAGCAGGGTCAGTGGTTCGCGTGTCAGACCGACGGACATCAGCGCGCTGTTGATCAACCCGGTGTCCCGGAGCAGGAAGATCATCGCGAAGGTCCGCACCAGGGAGCTGGTCCAGAACGGCAGGATCACCAGAAAGAGCAGCAGGTTCCGCCACCGGCTGCTCCGGGCCAGCACCAGGGCGACCGGATACCCGAGCAGCAGACAGATCCCGGTGCAGAGGGCGGCGGCCACCAGGGTGCGCTGGAGAATGGAGAGGTAGAGTGGGTCGAAGAACCGCCGATAGTGGTCGAGGGTCCAGCCCCACTCCACTCCGCCATAGGTCCCGCGGGTCATCAGGCTGTAGGCCGCGATGATCACCATCGGGACCAGGAAGAACGCCACCAGCCAGAGCCCGCCCGGGGCGAGCAGCAGCCAGGGCCGACCGCGGGCCATCAGGCCTGCTCCAGCACCTGGCAGTCCTCGGGGAGCCACCCGACCAGGGCAGCGTCTCCCTGGCGCCAGGGCACCGGTTTGATCAGCTGACCTTCGTTGCGGAACGCCACCCGCATCAACCCGCCCTCGCGGAGATCCACCGCCACATGGATCGTCTCCCCGAGATAGATCACGTCCCGGATCGTCCCGGCCAGGGTGTTTTCGTCTGCGGGCGCCTCACCCGGCCGGAACAGGTCAAGCCATTCCGGCCGGATCGCCAGGTTGACCTGACCTCCGGCGGCCAGGCCCGGGATGTCGGGAATCCGGAAGACGGTATCCTTGCGGCGCACGGTCCAGCCCTCCGGAGTCCGAGCCAGGATGGTCCCGTCCACGAAGTTGGACTCCCCGATGAACCCGGCCACAAAGGCGGTCCGGGGATTCTCGTAGATCTCGGCGGGAGTGCCGACCTGGACGACTTTCCCGTGGTCCATGACCGCGATCCGGTCCGACATGGTGAGCGCTTCCTCCTGATCATGGGTGACGTAGAGGAAGGTGATCCCGAGCCGCCGGTTGAGCGCCTTGAGTTCCAGCTGCATCTCCTTGCGGAGCTTCAGATCGATGGCGCCGAGCGGCTCGTCCAGCAGCAGAATCGAGGGCTCCAGCACCAGGGCCCGGGCCAGGGCGACCCGCTGGCGCTGGCCACCGGAGAGCTGCGACGGCATCCGGCGGCCATAGACCACCGGGTCGAGCCGCACCAGTCGGAGCGCCTCCCGGACGCGATCGGGAATCTCGGGCTTCGGGGTCCGCCGCTGTTCCAGCCCGAACGCCACATTCCGTTCCACCGAGAGGTGGGGGAAGAGGGCATAACTCTGGAACACCATCGACAGATTGCGACGATAGGGGGGAACGCCCGTCACCGCCCGACCTTCGATCAGCACCTCCCCCTCGTCGGGGAGATCGAAGCCGGCGAGCATCCGGAGGGTGGTGGTTTTGCCGCAGCCGGAGGGCCCGAGCAGCGAGAAGAACTCACCGGGCTGGAGGGTGAGGGAGACGTCGTCGACGGCCGGGACACCGTCGTAGAACTTGCTGAGGCCGCGGAACTCCACGGCGGGCGTGGCGGGCGTCGTCACCCGGCCAAGCGGAAGGGGGTCACCATGATGGGGAGTAATGTGACGCCGGGAGCGAGAGAATGCGAGCGTCGGCTCCCCGGCACCGCCGCTCGACCCGGCGGGGCGTCAACCAGGAAGCATCTCGTCACCAGCCTGAGCCCAGGCAGTCAACGCGGCCTCCAGTTCGGTCCGAGCCTGCTCCAGTTCGCGCGCCAGCTCACCCGCCCGTTGCACGCCCGCGGCGGCGCCCTGGTACAGCTCCGGATCGGCCAGATCCTCCTGCAGCCGAGCGATTCGAGCTTCCAGCCTGGCGACCTCCGCCTCGAGTGCTCCGAGCCGGCGGCCCCGGTCCCGGCGTTGTGAGGTATCCCGATCGCGGACTGCCGCTCGCTGCTGACCGCCAGCCTTCTCGGCCAGCCGCCGTTCATCGGCCTCCTCCACCTTTCGACGTTCCGCCGCGAGGCGCCGCTCCGCCTGGACGACCTCCCACTCGACGAACGGCCCGTGAAAATCCACCAGCCGACCCCCCTCCAGCGACCAGACCCTGGTCGCCAGCTCCCGGAGGAACGCCCGGTCATGGCTGACCAGCAGGACGGTCCCGTGGTAGTCCTCGATCGCGTCCTCGACGGCTTCGATGCTCTCCACGTCGAGGTGGTTGGTCGGCTCGTCGAGCACCAGCAGGTTCGCCCGTGCCAGGGTGATCATGGCGAGGGCCACCCGGGCCCGCTCGCCGCCGGACAGAGTATTCGTGGAGCGCTGGACCTCCTCCCCGCTGAACCCGAAGGCCCCGAGGTGATTCTGCACCTGGCCCCGGGTCCACTGTGGCCGGAGATCGTGGATCACATCGAAGATCGTCTTCTGGAGCGGCACCCCCGCCAGATCCTGCCGGTACCAGGCCGGGGTGATCGAACCCCCCAGCTTGCAGGTCCCGCCCCCGGGCACCCGATCGCCCAGGAGGGTCGCGAGCAGGGTGGTCTTCCCCGACCCGTTGGGACCGACCACCGCGACGATATCTCCCCGCATCGCCGTCACCGTGGCATCGTCCACCAGCACCCGGTCCCCGATCGCCACCCGGAGCTTCTCGGTCTGGACGACTCGGTCGCCGCCCCGTTCATTGGTCTCCAGCCGGAGGGTCATCGCCCCCATCTGCCCAGCCACCCCCGACAGACGGGGCAGCCGGGCCAGACGGGTGCGCCGGCCCTTGGCCTGGGCACTGTTGCCGCCGGCGATATTGCGGCGGATGTAATCCTCTTCCTTGTTGATCGCGGCCCGCTGCCTGTCGTAGGCCCGTTGCTGGGCGTACTCCCGCTCGGCCCGCTGGGTCACGAACGACGAGTAGCCACCGCTGTAGGGCACCGCCGTCCGGTTGGCGACGTGGAGCACATGATCCACGGTGTCGTCCAGGAAGGCCCGGTCGTGGCTGATGACGATCACGGTCTCGCCCAGAACACCGAGGTAATCCGTCAGCCACTGGGTGGTGTCGAGGTCGAGATGGTTGGTGGGTTCATCCAGCAGGAGCAGATCGGCCGGCGCCGCCAGTGGCGCGGCGAGTCCGACCCGGCCGCGCTCCCCGCCGCTCAGGGCCGAAAGGGGGCGGGTCTTGGCGTCCTCCGGGTCGAAGCCGAGCCCCTGGAGCACTGCATCGACCCGGGCGTGGAAGTCGTAGCCGCCGAGGTGGGCGAACCGCTCCTGGTCGCGGCCGTACCGCTCCAGCTCGGCCTCGCTCAGCCGGTCGCCCAGCTCGGCCATGCGTTCACCCTGCCGGGCCAGGTCCCGTTCCAGCGCCATCGCCTCGGTGTAGCCCGCCGCCGCGGCCTCCCAGACCGTGCTCGCCTGGCCGAAGTCGCGGTACTGATCGAGCAGGGCGATTCGGAGCGCGGTCGGACGCACCACCACCCCGCTGGTCGGTTCCAGGTCGCCGGTAATGAGCCGGAAGAGGGTGGTCTTCCCTGCCCCATTGCGTCCGACGATGCCCCAGCGCTCGCCGGCCATCACGTTGAAGCCGACATCCTGGAAGAGGGTGTTGCCGCCAAATTCGACTCCGACCTCGGCCAAGCTGAACAGGGTCACCAGTGGGCCGCGGCCTTGGGGATGTAGCTGGCGGCGTCCGGGGTCTGGCGCCCGGTGGCGTGGCGGGCAGAGACCTTCCGGTTCCGGGCGGTGCCGAGCTTCTCGAGTTTGCTCATCGACTCCGGGACCTGCATTCCATCCTCCTGATCGGCCGGGGTTCGGGGGCAGAAAGGTAGTCGGGTATCATATTGAGCCTACGGCCACAAAGCGCACCTGAGTGCTGGCGAAAAGGAACAGCTCGCGCTGGTGCGGCAGGTCGAACACCGCCAAAGATGGTCATCTGATGGCTCCATTCGGAACAGATGGCGCCAGCCTCATGTTGTATGGCGTCGAGCGGGTTGGTGCCGTCGACATACCCGCTGCCCTCAATGTACACCTCGGCATCAGGGCGGTCGCGATCGTCGACCCGGTGGACTGGTCGCTCCGCGCGGCCCGGTTCCGCTGGGCCGAGTGGCTCCGCCGGATTCTCGAGGTGGACCCGCTCGCCGGCCCCCGGTGCCGGGGACGGATGCGGATCATCGCCGTGATCACCGAGGCCGCGGTGAGCACCCGGATCCTCGCCCATCGGACTCGGGGTCGGAACTCACCCCAGCGGTCCCGGGGTCCCCCCGCCGCGACGACGGCGCTCCCACACCACGGGCGGTCACCCCCACCCGTAACCCCCGATCCGTACCCGCGGGGCCACTGGCGTGCCCAGCTGCCCTAAGAGACGGTACCGCTCCGCCCTGCCACGACCAGGTGGGCATGTTCGCGGGCCCCACCGGACCCCCACCAGCCCTGAGCGGCGCCGACCTCCTGCGTCGGGGCCGTGCGTTGACAACCCGAGAGCCGCTCCGTACCTTCGGGGGGTCAAAGGAAATTTCTATCCTTGCGAGATTGCCGCTTGCACGGGCAGCACAACCACCACCGGCTCCCGACGTAGGTGCTACCCATGTCGTCGGTCTGTACCCGGGAGACACCTGGTACGCGCTCGCAGCAGCCGGCCGTCGGCAGTTCGGACGTTGGGCGCGGCGTTCCGTAGCTTCGACCCGGGCCGCGCGCCGGGCCTGCCGCAGAGTTGGGCAGTCGATCGGGGGCCGCAGTTCATCTCAGAGGCCCTCGATGCCCGGGCCTCGACCTGGTTTGAAAACCTCGCTTCGAGCGTATATTCTCCAAACCCACCAGACGAGGACCCGATGCGGCCATCGCTGACGGAGATGCCGTGGGCACCGGACCAGCCGCGGTTTCCCCAGCCAACGCCCAGGAGCGTGCTGGCGCACCCGTCCGGACCGCTTCGCCGGGTTTCCCTGATTCCCGCTCTCCTCCTTCTTGCTGCTGGCACCAGCGCGCAGTCCCGTCCCGCGCCGGCGGTCTCCGGCATCCGGTACGAGTTGACCTTCGACTCCACGACGGCAATGCACCGGACCGTCCGGGTTGCCATGCGTTTCGAGGTGACCGGAACGGCGCCGATCCTGCTGTCGCTCCCCGCCTGGACGCCGGGCGCCTATGAAATCAGCAACTACGCCCGCCGGCTCTCGGGCTTCTCCGCCACGATCGGCGGGCGGCCGGCGAGCTGGAACAAGACCGACGCCGACACCTGGCAGATCCGGACCGGCGGGCCGGGCAGCGTCGACGTGCGCTTCGATTTCCGGGCCGACACCCTCGACGATGCGATGGCCTGGGCCCAGCGGGAGTTTCTGCTGGTCAATGGGACCAACGTCTTCCTCTATCCGGAGGGGCTCGGGCTGGGGTTTCCGGCCCGGGTTACGGTACGGACCATACCGGGGTGGCACATCCTGACCGGACTCGATCCGGATGGCGGGGCGGGGCGGTACCGCGCACGGAACTACCACGACCTGGTGGACATGCCGTTGTTCATCGGCCGGTTCGATGTGGACAGCGCCCAGATTGACGGGGTGTGGCACCGGGTGGCGTCGTACCCGGCGGGACAATTGGCCGGTGCGTCCCGCGAGCTGTTCTGGCAGCAGCTTCGCGGGTTCGTGCCCCAGGTAGCCCGGGTCTTCGGGGAGACGCCGTGGAAGCATTATTCCACCATGATCATATTCGACCGGTCGGTGAACGGCGGGTCGGCCCTGGAGCACCAGAATTCGCACGTCGGGATCTATGGCCCCGACTTCATCGGCAGTCCGTTCCTCCCCTCCATCACGGCGCACGAGATGTTCCATTCCTGGAACGTGAAGCGGCTGCGCCCCGCGGACCTGGTTCCCTATCGCTACGACCGGCCTCAGCCGACCCCGCTGCTCTGGGTGAGCGAGGGCATCACCGATTACTACGCAGACCTGGTGCTGGTCCGGGGCGGGGTGAGTGATTCGGCCGGCTTCCTCGAGGTCACAGAGGGAAAGATCCAGAACGTGGTCGACAATCCCGCCGTGGCGCTGCCCGACGCCTCGCTGACGACCTGGATCCATCCGCTCGACGGGACCGAGTATCTCTACTACGACAAGGGGTCCCTGGCCGGCCTGCTGCTCGACATCCTGATCCGGGACGCCAGCAACAACCGCCGCTCGCTGGATGATGTGATGCGAAGCCTCTATCGCAGTACCTACCGGCGGGGAAAGGGATTCACCACCGCGGCATTCTGGGCGGCGGTGAGCCGGGCCGCGGGCGGCAAGTCGTTTGCCGACTTCGCCGCTCGCTACGTGGACGGGCGGGAGCCGTTTCCCTGGCCCGCGGTCGCGCCGCTCGCAGGCCTCGCATTGCAATCTGACAGCGTCTTGCTGCCGCGCCTGGGAATCAGCACCCTCGCCGACAGTACGCTGGTCATGGTGACCGCGGTGACAACCGGCGGTGCGGCCGACGAAGCCGGCATCGCGCCGGGGGATCAACTGGTGCGCGTGGGAGAGATCGAGATCAGGGACGACAACTGGGGCGCGGCGTTCCGGGCCCGCTACGGCGGGGCCGAGGGAACGGTGGTCCCGGTCGTGGTGCGGCGAATGGGCGCCGAAACCTCCCTGCCGACGCTGGTTCGGCGCGAGTGGGTGACCGCGGTGACCCTGGAGTTTGACCCTCGGGCGGGCGAGAAGGCGGCGAGGATCCGGAGCGGGATCTTGCGAGGAACCGTGAATCGGTGACCCGTCACGCTGGGTGTCGTCACCGGCATCGCGAGCCGTCGCCGCTGGGCCGGTCTGGTGAAACCGGAACCGCTCCAGGTAGCTTCGTCCCGCCGGCCATTGAGCGCGATCAATCGCCCGCAGTGCCGATCTAACCGCTCCCGGAGGCTCGACCATGACTCGGCTGCGCTCCATTCTGGCCCTGGCATCCACCCTGCTCGTGACGTGCGCCCGAAATCCCGAGCCTCCCCGGCCGACTCCCCGGACCGATGACGGCGCGCTCCACGTCACCTTCCTTCACCTCAACGACGTGTACGAAATCTCGCCCGTGGAGGGCGGCAAGAGCGGCGGGCTGGCCCGGGTCGCCACGCTGCTGCGAGAGCTCCTGCGGGAAAACCCCAACACCCGGATGGTGCTAGCCGGTGACTTCGTCTCCCCCTCCGCCATCGGGACTGCCCGGGTGGACGGCCAGCGTCTCGCCGGCCGCCAGATGGTGGCCGTCCTGAATGCCGCCGGGCTCGATCTTGCCGTGCTGGGCAACCACGAATTCGATATCAGCGAAGCCGACCTCGCCAAGCGGATCGCTGAATCCCGCTTCGCCTATGTAAACACCAACGTCACCGACTCCATCGGCCGTTCGTTGCTTGGGTTGCCGACGCACCAGATACTCCGGTTCAGCGACGCACGGGGGCGCACCGCTCGGATCGGGTTTGTCGGGCTCACCGTGGACCAGGCCCATCGGCCCAACCTTCAATATCGGGGTTACGCCGAATCGGTGGGTGAGGAAATCGGCCGGATCCGGGACAGCGTGGACGCGATCGTGGCGCTCACTCACCTCCGCCTCCAGGATGACGCCGAGCTTGCCGCCGCGCTCCCCCAGCTCGATCTCATCCTCGGAGGGCACGAGCACGAAAACTGGGCGATCCGCCGCGGAGAACGGTTCACCCCGATAATCAAGGCCGACGCCAATGTCCGCACCATTGCCGTCGTGGACGTCGCGGTCCGTCCCGGCACCCGGGCCACGACCACCTGGCGCTTCGTACCCATCACGGACTCCATTCCCGCAGACTCCGCCGTGGCGGCCGAGGTGGCAAAGTGGACCACAGTCGCCTACGACGCGTTCCGCAAGGATGGCCTCAATCCCGAGCGGGTGGTCGCCACTCTTCCCGACGCGCTGGACGCGCGCGAGAGTGTCATCAGGAATCAGGAGAATGATTTCACCCGACTGCTTACCCATGCCTGGCTCGCCGAAGTCCCTGGGGCGGACGCGGCGATCGCCAATAGCGGCTCGGTGCGCCTCGACGACGTCCTGTCGGCGGGGCCGATCACCGAGTATGACGTGATCCGGCTGCTGCCCTTCGGCGGCAGGGTGGTGGAGGTCGAGATGACCGGCGGGCTGCTCCAGCAGGTAGTCGAGCAGGGCGAAGCGAACCACGGCATCGGGGGGTTTCTCCTCCGAGCCAACCTCGAGCGAAGTGGGGACGGCTGGCGAGTCGCGGGAGCACCGCTGGACCCGGCCCGCCGCTACCGGGTCGCGATCAACGATTTTCTGCTGACCGGCGGAGAACAGCACCTGGGCTATCTCAACCAACGGAATCCCGGGCTCACGGTGGTTCGGACGTATCGGGATGTGCGGCTGGCATTGATAGACGAGTTGCGGAAACGCTATGCCCCGTGAGGGCGATCGGTCTGCCGCGGACGCGTTGGAATGACGAACTGAGGGAGGCCGCTACGGCTGGTAGCGCGGGTCCCGGAAAATCATCTGGCCCATGGTATCACGCACCTCCAGGATCAGGTCGAGGTGCTTGGCATGCTCGACCGTGGCCCAGCTGAGGCCTTGGAGCTGCCGGGCCAGGCTTGCGGGAATGCCCACGCTGCGGTCGGAGAGCTTGAGAAAATAGAGCGGCGGCGCCGAGCCGTCCTCATCGGCGTCAGCCGTCGCATGGCGGAGCCCCACGCTGATCGGACCGGCCGTCCGGAGAATGGAGGTCTCGGCCACCGCCCGGCGCCCCTTGCCTCCACTCCACCAGGCCACGCCGAGAAAGATGGCCGCCATCCCCGCAGCGACCACGGACATGATTGCGACCAGCTGGAGCAGCAGGCCCATCAACAGGAAGAGTGCGGCGAATCCTCCCGCCATGATGAGAAGCCTCCGACGGAGGCGGAACGCTTCGGCCTCCACCACCTGGCGCATGGCCGGTGTCATCGGCAACTCCTGGGTGGCAGGACTGCCCTGTGATGGGTTCTCCATTGTCGCCCCCTTTCGGGTTTCGGCCAAGGTTCCGGTGGAAGATACCCCAACGTCTCTCGGAAAGAAGGTCCCCCGCGGGGGGGGGCGCCTGCGCCAGATGCGGAGGCGCGCTCGCCGCAGTTGCGCATCACCAAGGCGGGCGATCCCATGCTGCGATGCCTGCTCGTCACCGCCGCGCACTACGTCCTGGGCCCCTTCAGGCCCGACACCGATCTCCGGCGGTGGGGCTTGGCGTCCGCGGGGCGCGCGGGTGGTGCGTCCATCGATCGCGCTCGTCGGTCGTCGCTCATGGAGGTCGGGACTCACCTGCGGGCTCTTGTGGCACCCGCACCCCCGCCACGAATCCGGAGGGTCGTAGCCCTTGTCTGCGCCCAGCGTGCGGCGCCTGGCCCGAGGCTCCAGGGTCGTCAACATCTCTACCCCCGCCTCCCGCTCGGCCGTGCCGTTCGGCGGGCGGACATCGGTCGGTGTGGCCACTCTTCCGGGCCAGCCGGGCATCGGGATCCGTGACCGACTGATGGGTCGCGTTCGAGCGCTTCTCCTTCCGGAAGTCCACGGTGGGGTTGCTCGGATCGCCGTCCGAGGGCGGCGGCGTGGGATCGTCCTTCGGCCGAAAGCTCCTGCTGCCGGTGGTGTGGGTGCCGAGCCCCGAGCTGCGGGCCCACCGGAAGCTGCGGCGTGGCCGGGCTTCTTTGGTGCGGCTGTTGGAACGGAGAAACGGCACTCCCAACAGCCCCCCATTTCACGCCGCCAGTCAAAGCGGGCGGCCCTCATGCGAGCGGACTGAAGGTGGGGGCCGCCAGCTGGGCCGAACTGTGCCACCCAGGTCCTGGCCTCAGGTCCGGGAGCGTAGCACAGTATTTCTCTATCGGAGCCGTGGGTAGCTCTCTGATGTCGGGCTGCCGAGTGGCGCTATACACGGTATCAGCACCTTGCCATTCGGGTGCAATTCGTCTGGCGACGCCGGTCACCTTTTGTTAGATTGTCGGGACTCAGAGGGATCGTGACCCGACGCATATGCACCGCTCCGCCCTGTCTCTCTCGTTCGTCGCCGCGCTCCTCGTCCTCCCCTCCCGCGGGTCGGCGCAGGCATGCTACATGGTCAGAGACCACGACGACACCTGGGTCGCCTCGGACCCGCGCACCTGGGTCGAATTCCCCTCCGCCCGGCAGTTCATCCGCGTCCACTGGAAGGGCGCGACAGAGACCACCGAGATCGACGTCCATCCCGGCTTCCCCACGAAGATGTTCCTCTGCCCCGGGGGGCCGATGTCCTATGACCTGTATTTCGATGCCCCGCCCCCGCGGAGGGGCATTGCCTTCCATTGGTGGATCAGTGACGCACGCACGCCGGTACCCCACGGTGGGCCGCAGGATGGCGCAGTGCGCGGGTACCTCCTCTCGACCTACGGATTCAAGACGCTCCCCCGTCACGATCAGCCGCAGGCCGAGCATCCGAACGTCATGCTGCCGTACACCGGACTCGAGTACGAACTCCTGCGCGGCGACACCCTCCGCCTAGGCACCACCGTGCGGGTGGCCTACGGGAAGGAGGACGTCCTGGTCTCGATCTCCTGGACCCTCGCCCGTGACCCGGGGAAGCCGGCGGTCGCCCCGCCACCGAAGCCCGCCGCCCCCTGCCCGGCAGAGGACGGCCGGTCGATCGTCCGGCAGGACC
>CAYINH010000058.1:0-10758 GCA_964364615.1 uncultured Gemmatimonadaceae bacterium | reverse complement strand
AGCACGCGCAACAGCTTCACCTGGGTCGCCGCGGACATTTCGCCGATCTCGTCGAGAAAGAACGTCCCGCCCCGGCCCGCAGCGAACAGCCCCTGCTTGTCCCGCACCGCGCCGGTGAACGAGCCCTTCACGTGCCCGAACAGTTCACTCTCCAGCAGGTTTTCCGGCAGGGCACCGCAGTTGATCGACAGGAACGGCGCGTCTGCTCGGGCCGACAGGTTGTGGATGTACCGGGCGACCACTTCCTTGCCGGTGCCGCTTTCGCCCTGGATCAGCACGGTCGACCCGGTCGGTGCCACCACCTCCGCCAGCTTGAGCACCTCGAGGAACCGCTTGGCCTTGCCGATCGGCCGGGTGACCTGGCTCCGCTCCCGGCGCCGGATGTCCTGCTTGAGCTGCTTGTTCTCGACCCGGATGGACCGGTACTCGCAGGCCCGGCGCAGGATGGCCAGCAGTTCGTCGTTGGAAAACGGCTTCTGGACGTAGTAGAAGGCGCCCTGATTCACCGCGGCCACCGCGGTCTGGAGCGAGGCCTGGGCGGTCATCAGAATGACCGGGGTCATCTGATCCTGCTCCTTGGCGGCCAGCAGGATGTCCAACCCGGTTACCTGCGGCATCCGGACGTCGGTCAGCACGATGTCGTGATTGCCCGAACGGATCTGCTCCAGACCGGCTTTTCCCCCTTGGGCCGTGGTGACCTCGTAGCCCTCTTTCCGAAGCAGGATGCGAAGGGTGTCCAGGATGCTGGACTCATCGTCCACCACCAGCACCGAAGGCTGCTGACTCATGCGAGGTTCTCCCGGTAGGGCCGACTGGGCAACAGAATGGTGAAGGTGGCGCCCCGGCCCGGCTCGGAGTCCACGAACACATACCCCTGATGGGCCTCCACGGCCCGGTACACGATGGCCAGACCGAGGCCACTTCCGCCGACCCGGCCGGAGACGAACGGCTGGAACAGCCGGTCCTGGAGCTCTGGCGGAATCCCGGGGCCATCATCCGAGACCACGATCCGGACCCCCTGCTCCATCACCGCGCCTTGCGGGAGGGTGGCCCCGTCCACCGGGGCGACCGAGACCGACACCACCCCGTGTCCACCGGAGGCCTGGGCCGCATTGAGCACCACGTTGCTCAGGATCCGATGGAGTAGATCCTCGTCGACCTCGATCGGGGGCGCCGTACCCTCCAGCTCAAAGGTGATCCCCGGCCCGGCGTCGGGATGCTCCCGGATCAGCGCCAGCGCCTCGGCCGCGACGTCCTGCACGTTGACCCGGGCCATGTGGACGGCCCGGACCCGCGAGAAATCGAGGAACTCGCCGAGCAGCCGACTGAGCCGGTCGCTTTCCCGGACGATCAGCCGGGTCAGGGTCCGGTCGTCATCGTCGGCGTTCATCGACTGCGCCAGTTGCTCGACCGAACTCCGGATCGAGGCCAGCGGGTTGCGGATCTCATGCGCCAGAGAGGCGCTCAGGGCCGCGACCGCCTCCAGCCGCTCGGCACGCAATTGGAGCTCCTGCAATTGCTTGAGTTCCGACAGATCGGTGAACACGGCGGTGACGGCCGGGACCGCACCTTCCTCGCGATCGAACGTGGCGGTACTGAGACCGATCGGAAACGTACGGCCATCCGACCGGGTGACGAACCCCTCGCCCCGGGCGACCCGTCGACCCTCCGACAGCCCATCCTGAATCGCCTGATGCAGCTCGGGCGCCCGCCGTGCCAGGTCGGCCAGCACCGGGGTTCCGATGTCGCGCGCCAGGTCCACCTCCAGCAGCAACTCGGCGGGAGGATTCGCGAACGCCAGGCGCCCTGCCCCGTCGATGGTCATCACCCCGGCCCGAATGCTCCTGAGGATCTCGCCGGCCTCCATCTTGGCCTGGCGCAGTTCGGTTTCCAGAACACTCTGCCTGGCGACCGGCTCCCGCAGCCGTCTCCCGAGCGTGGCCACCAGCAGGAAGACGAACCCGAAGACCACCAGCTGCCCCGGCACCCCACTCGGCAGCTCGCCCCGGTTGAGTACCACCAGATCGCCGGCGTAGGCGAAGCAGGCCAGCAACAGCACGGCCAGTCCGCCGGGGACCGGGGGGAGCAGGAGAGAACTCGAGGCGATCACCACCACGTACAGCGCCGCCAGGGCAGTGCCCGACTCACCCCCGGAGTGCACCAGGGCCGTCACCAGGGCCAGGTCGAGGACCGCGTGCCCGAACAGGGAGGAGACCCGGGGCCGCAGGCCGCGAAAGACCACCACGTAGGCTCCGTGGGAGGTGAGCAGCACGGCCAGCAGGACGCCACCCACCAGCACCGAGCCCAACTCCGGCTGGGTCGACCAGACCCGGGCCGCCTGGACCAGGAGCAGAGCGGACAGCAGAAAGCGGAATACCGCGGTACTCCCCACCAGCAGGCGCTGGTCGGGAAGCCCCAGCCGGGGCGGGGCGGCATCAGGCGCCGGAGTCGACGCGATCATCCGGATGGTGGCATGGAATCCAGTCCGCAAGCTAATATCGGAGACACCACTACGGCATGGGGAGGAACCATTGGCCCGCACGTCCCGCTCCGTCTTCCAGCCCGACGCCCTGGCGTTCTTCCGGGGCCTCCGTCGGCAGAACACCAAACCCTGGTTCGAGGCGCATCGCGATCAGTACCTGGTCGCCGTCCGGGATCCCCTGCGCCAGCTGGTCGAGGAGATGGATCTTCGCCTGGCCGGCATGGCGCCGGAAATCATCGGGGATCCCAAACGCTCCGCCTTCCGGATCCATCGGGACATCCGGTTTTCCCGGGACAAGTCCCCGTACAAGACCCACGCGGCCTGCTGGTTCTATCATCGCGATGCGAGCCGGAAGGTGGGCCAGGACGGCGAGGGGGGCAGCGCCGGCTTCTACTTCCACGTCGAGCCCGGGGCTTCCCTCCTGGGGGCCGGGATCTGGATGCCGGCTCGGCCGGCGCTGGCCAGGATCCGCGACCGGATCGCGGAGGATCCGGACGGGTTCAGCGCGATCGCCAGCGACAGGGCCCTCAAGCGCCGGTTCGGCGGGCTGGACGATTCCGCCGTCCTCAAACGGATGCCGCGCGGCTACCCGGAGGATCATCCCGCTGCTGGATGGCTCAAGTACCAGTCCTTCATCATGGGCCGGACCCTGACCGACGCCGAGGTCACCGGCCCCCGCCTGCCGACCATCCTGGAGCAGGACTATGCCCGACTGCTGCCGCTCGTCCGGTGGCTCAACGGAGCGCTCGGGCTGCCGCCGGCCAAGCGGAGATGAGTGCCAGCGAGGCATCGGGTCCAGCAGGGCCCGGATCGGTGCGGCTCGACAAGTGGCTCTGGGCCGCCCGGTTCTTCAAGACCAGAGCGCTCGCGGCGGAGGCCATCGCCGGCGGGAAAGTGGAACTCAACGGCGACAAGCCGAAGCGGGCCCGACCGGTGCGCCCGGGCGACCGTCTGGGAATCCGACTCGGCCCCTATCTGCACCTGGTGACCGTGCTGCAACTGAGCGAACGGCGAGGGCCGGCTTCGGCGGCGGCATCACTCTACCAGGAGGATCCCAAGGGCAGGGAGCAGCGTGAGTGGCTGCGAGAACAACACAGGGTGGCGAAGTCGGGCCTCGCCCATGGGGATGGTCGGCCCAGCAAGAAGGACCGCCGTGATCTCACCCGACTGAAACGAGACGGGAGGTAGTCCGACCGAGAGTGTCGGCGAAGCGACACTCGAACATGAGAGCCCCATTAGATTTCGCCCGAGCGGGTTCTGGGCCGCTTGCATGCCTTCACCGGCCACCCTTCTTCCTGCACCGTCGATTCGGTGCCATCGCAAATGCCCGAGACCCTGCCCGGGGCAGTCCAGTCACGGACTGACTTCGTCCAGCGATGCATCCGATTGCCCCACTCCGTCACCCGGACGCTCCAGCGCTCGGAGCGCGTCCCCTGTCAAGGGCGAAGCGGGGACCGGGTAGTGGTGATCGCGGACGGAGGCGCAGCGCTCCGCCTGACGGGGCCGCAGCCAAGTCACGGGGTTGTCGAAGTCCTCGGCCCCGGACGAATGGTCTCTTCCTTCGGCCCCGAGCTTCCCCTGGACCCGACCGCTCAGTGTGAACTCGAAGCGCTGGAACCGACCCGGTTGATCAGCATCGGGCGGGAGGAGTTCCGTGGCGAACTCCGGCGTGACCCCGTTTTCGCCATCGCGATGGCCGACGCGCTTCACCATCAGCATGCGGCGCTGGTCACTCGCCTGAGTGCGATGCAACTGCCGGGCTCAGTGGAGCGGACGGCGGCCACCGTTGCGGGTCTGGCACGCGAGTTCGCCCACCGGTGCCCGCTTTCCACCGGTTTCACCATGCCTGTCTCCCAGCAGCTGATCGCCGATCTGGCCGGGTTGTCGCGCCAGACGGCCAACCGGGCCCTGGTCCAGCTCCGGCTTGCCCGGCTGGTCTTCTCCAGCCGCGGGTTCATCTGCGCGCTGGACCTCGCGGGCCTGGACGACGTCGCCTGGGCAGGCGTCCCACCGGCCACCCGCAAGCCGGTTTGCAGGTGCAAGCTGCTCCAGCCAGACCAATCCCTGGACTGCGACTCCGCCGGTTCCACGCGGGCCCGGCAGTCCCGGAACTGATGTCCCTGCTACCCGAGGTGAGGGACCAGATCGGACGGGCGCTGCTGATGGGCATGCCGGACGGGGTGGCCGTGGTCAATCAACAGGGCCGGCTGGTGGAAACCAATCCTGCCCTCGACCGGATTCTCGGATACGACCCGGGAGAGCTCACCGGAAAGGCCCTGTCGGACCTGCTCCCCCAGCGCTATGTCGAGCGCCATCACGGACACGTCCACCAGTTCTTCCACGATCCGCACACCCGGGAGATGGGACCCGGGAGGGAGCTGTGGTGCTTGAGGGCGGATGGCGGGGAGATTCCAGTCCGGATCAGTCTGACCATGGTACCGGTCAACGGCGAGACCCTGGCTGTAGCGATGATCCGCGACCAGAGAGACCAGTGGCGGCAGGAGCAGGCACAGCAAACCCGCACTGCGATCCTCCAGGCGGTGCGGCACGCGATCATCATCTGCGACCGTGACCTCCGAATCCTCCACTGGGGGTCCAGCGCGGTGGCGTTGTTCGGGCTCTCCGCCGAGGAGGTCGTCGGGACCCCGATCAACCACCTTCCCCTCCCGGGCGGGGGACCCCTGGTGGTCGACCCGGAGGCCATCGCCGAAGAGCGGGTGTTCAGAGGTCCCCGCGGGGACGGGACCGAGCTGTGGATCGGTTTCAGCACCACCCCGCTGGGCGACGCCGCGGGGCGCCCAGTGGGATTCGTCACCGTGGCCAAGGACCTGACCGAACGCCAGCAGATGGAGTCGGCTCTGCTCGAGAGTGAGGCCCGACTTGCCGAGGCCGAGCAGATCGCCCGGGTGGGAACCTGGGATTGGCGCTACGCGACCGAGATTCTCTGGTGGTCCGAGGAGGTGTACCGGATCCTCGGCCTCGACCCAGCCTCGTTTCAGCCGAGCTACCGCGGATTCCTGGAACTGATCCACCCCGACGATCGGGACGTGGTGGCTGCCCGTCTCCGGACTGCCACGGCGGAGCAGCGGTCCTATTCCATCCAGCACCGGGTCGTCTGCCCCGATGGCCGCGAGCGGGTGATTTACCATCAGGGGACCATCCATCGGGACGAGCAGGGCCTCCCGCTCCGGCTGGCGGGGACCATTCAGGACGTCACCGATCAGGTTCGCCAGGCGCAGACGGTCCGGAACCTGGACGCCCTCCTGCGCCCGATCTTCGAAAGCGAGCTGGTCGCTCTGGTCTCCTGGTCCGAGAAGCAGACGATCACCCATGCCAACGATGCCTTTCTCCACCTGGCCCGGTGCGATCGGGAGGCCATCCGCTCGGGCGCCGTCCGGATGACCCAGTTCTTCCCGGATCCGGACCCGCCAAAGGAAGGTTGGCTCTCGTCCCTGGAACGGGAGCGCTCCCTCCCCCCATTCGAGGTGGGACTCCGGCGGGCCGATGGCAGCCGGTGCACGGTGCTGGTGGCCGCGGCCGGGACCCCGGGCCAGCGGGCGGCGGGCACCGCCATCATGCTCGACCAGACGCAGCGTCACTCCCTGGAATTTCAGGTCCGTCAGGCCCAGAAGATGGAGGCCCTGGGCCGACTCGCCGGAGGCATCGCCCACGACTTCAATAACCTCACCACGGCCATCCGGGGCTATGCCGAGCTGCTGATCCCGGAGGCCGCCACCGACCTGGTCCGGGCCGATCTCGAGGAGATCCTCGCCGCGGTGGACCGCGCCTCCGCGTTGACCAGGCAGCTGCTGGCCTTCAGCCGGCGACAGGTCCTCCAGACCGAGGTCGTGGATCTCAACGACCTGGTCAGCAACCTGCAGCGGATGCTCCACCGGTTGATCGGGGAGCAGATTCTGCTCGAAAGTGACCTCACCCTGGAGCCTCCTCTGGTCCGGGTCGATCCGGGACAGATCGAGCAGGTGATCGTCAATCTGGTCATCAACGCCCGCGACGCGATCCCGCAGAGCGGCAGCATCCGGCTGGCCACCGGTCGGCGATCGGTCGCCACCAGCCCTCCGGAACTGGCGTTCGTCATCCCTCCCGGAGAATACGCGACCCTCGAGGTGGCCGATACCGGGACAGGAATGACCCCGGAGACCGCCGCCCGGATCTTCGATCCCTTCTTCACGACCAAGGGTAGTGCCGGCACCGGACTGGGGATGGCCACCGTCTATGGCATCGTCAAGCAGAGCGGCGGGTTCGTGCTGCTGGACAGCAAGCCGGATCACGGCACCCGGGTGACCGTGCTGCTGCCGATGGCTCCAGCCGGGGAGTCCGTCTCCCTCCCGGCGCAAGACCCCGGGGTCGACGTGCAGGGTGGGACCGAATCCCTCCTGGTGGTGGAGGATGATCCGCAGGTCCGGGAGCTGATGCGCCGGACCCTGAGTCGCCTGGGCTATACCATCCATGAGGCGCAAGATGCCGACACGGCTCTCGCCATGTTCCAGGCCGGTGTCCGGATCGACCTGGTGGTCAGTGATGTGGTGTTGCCGGGAATGTCGGGCCGGGAGTTTGCCGAGCGGCTGAGGCAGATCAACCAGGACACCGTGGTCCTCCTCATCTCGGGCTACACCGAGGACGCCATCCTCCGGGCCGGCATTTCCTCCGCGTCCGTGCCGTTCCTGCCCAAACCCTTCACGGCCCGGGACCTCGCCTGGGCGGTGCGTCGGCTGCTAGATGAGCGCCCGGGCGACGGCTAGACCGGTAGCCCACTCGCTTCACTTCGGTGGTCCCATCGCGCGGGTCCGGTACCCCACGTCGGGGGGATGGTCCCCCAACGGCCAGTCCAGCTCCTTCCCCGGGAAATCGCGCCGGGGTTGGCGGGTGACATAGGCCGCCACATCATAGGCCTGCTGCTCCGAGAGCGTGCCGGGCTGATCGAACGGCATGTTCCGGTGGATGAAGGCGGCCGCGGTGCGCAGCCGGGCCATCCCCGCCCCGATGGTGAAGCTCCGATCACCCCAGACCGGTGGCCCCAGCTCGCTGCCCTGCCCCGAAGGACCGTGACACCGGGCACACTCGACCGCGAATACCTCCCGGCCCGCCACGGTATCGGGATCGAGTGGCCCGAAGCGGTCAAAGCCCTCTCCCCGGACGACCCCTCCGACCGGATAGTCCACCGACAGCCACCCCATGTAGGCGATGATGTCCCGCATGGCGGGGTGATCCCTCGGCAACGGCTTCCCCCCGAGGCTGCGCTGGAGGCAGTCGTTGATCCGGTCCTCGATCAGGTTCACCGTGGCGTTCCGGCTCCGATACTGCGGAAATCGGGAGTAGACGCCGACCCAGGGCGCCGACCAGGCCCGGGTTCCGGCGTCGAGGTGACAGCTGGTGCACCTCAGATCGTTGCCCACGAAGCCGGGCAGGCTGTCCCCGGTGGCCATCAGAATCGCCCGGCCCCGCCGGATCGAGGCGCCATGGGCGCCCTCCGGTATCGTGGCGTCTGTGGGAATCCTGAGCGGCAGCGTGTCCGGGTGGGCGGCGGCGACCACCGTGGCCGCCGCGGGTTCCCGGACTTCGAGGGTGCAACCCACGGGCAGCAACGCCACGAGGGTGATGACAAGACCTGCAGCGCGAAGAATCATCCGTTCAATGTACACGCTGGCCGGGTCGCGGCTATGTGCAAGGCCGCTTCATCACCGTCGCCGTGTCGGGGCAGGCGCCCTGGAATTGCACCGAGGCGGTCACTTCCGCAGGCACTTCCTCCCGGTTGATACAGCGGAAACCGAACCTGGGAAACCAGGCCTCCGCTGAGAACGTGAGGAGGTAGATCTCACGCGCCCCCTCTCGCTGGGCCCGATTGAGGACCTCCTCCACCAGCACCCGGCCCACCCCGGCACCACGCCAGTTGGGCGCGACGGCGGTCGATCGGAGCAGCGCCGCGTCACCGTACTGTTCCAGTCCAGCCACCGCAATGACGCCCTCCCCCTCAACCTCCGCCACGGTGTACCCTGCCATATCCTCAGGGATCCCGTCCACCGTCAGCGACTCGGCCAACAGCAAGGCCTCCACCCGCCCCCGGTCGGCCGCGGTGGCGCTCCGCAGCTTCAGGCAATCCTCGACCGACTCGGTGGGCCTCACGGCTTTGTCCCTCTGACAAAGGCCGAGGCGAACTTGCCCTCGGCGGCGGCGGCCAGGGCCGGGGCCTGATCCCCCAACTGGGCCAGCAGTTCCGAGGCGTCGGCCGGGGAATACAGCCGGGTCGGTTCGATGGAGACCTCCACGAACCCGGGCTCGGTCAGGAGACGCTCGAACTCGGTGACCTCCAGGGCGCCGGCCACGCATCCCATCCAGAGCTCGACATTCCGCCGCACCTCGGGCGCGACCGGACCCAAGGTCACGATGTCGGACACCGCGAACCGGCCCCCCGGCCGCAGCACCCGAAAGGCCTCCCGGAGCACCGTGCCCTTGTCGGCGGCGAGGTTGATGACACAGTTGGAGATGATCACGTCGACCGAGTTGTCCGGCAGCGGAATCGCCTCGATCTCCCCCTTCAGGAACTCGACGTTTTCGACTCCCGCTGCCGCCTGGTTCCGTCGGGCAAGGGCCAGCATCTCATCGGTCATGTCGAGCCCGAAGGCCTTGCCGGTGGGGCCGACCCGCCGAGCCGAGAGCAGCACATCGATTCCGCCGCCGGACCCGAGGTCGAGCACCGTTTCACCCGGACGCAGCTCGGCCAAGGCGGTCGGGTTCCCGCACCCCAGCGAGGCCAGCACGGCCGCGGCGGGCAGGCCCGTGGTCTCGGCTTGGGAATAGAGGTCTCTGGTGATGGGGTCGGACTCGGTCCCACAACAGCCGCCGGTACCACCGGCGCACGACCCCCCGGCCACGGCGAGGGCACCGTAGCGGTTCCGGATCGACGCTCTCAGGCTTTCGGCATCCATGGCATTGCTCCTTGAGTGTGCATCAATAATGGTTGATATATCAAAGAAAAAAAATCAGCTGCAACAACCGCCCTGGTGCACCGGGAGCGGCGACCGGAGCGAACCGATCACCTCATCCAACCCCTCCAGCGCATCCGGACAGATCCGGTAGTACACCCAGCGTCCTTCCTTTCGGTCGTGCACTAGTCCCGCCTCCTTCAGGGTTCGGAGGTGAAAGGACAGGCGCGACTGGGCGGCATCCAGGGCGTCGGTCAGGTCGCAGACGCACCGCTCCCCGTGGCGGAGCCGGTCCAGAATGCGGAGCCGGGTCTCGTCGGAGAGCGCCTGGAAGACGCGAGCGGTCACCACAAAATTGGTCGTCCTCATCGGACGACCAATTTATATCAATGAGAATTGATTTGTCAAGAAGCGGCTACGGCTTCTCCACCTTGCTGTCCACTTTGACATCTGCTCCGGCGGACGAGGCGTCAATCTTGACGATCTCCTTGCCCTGCCCGTCCCGAACCCGGATCGAGGCGCCGTTGCCATCGGCCTGGAGCTGGAAGCGGCTGCCGTTCGTTCCCTGAATATCGATGTTGGCCTGGCCGTCGGCATCGGCCGCGATGATGGCGCTGGCGTCGCCCCGGAACCAGTCGTCCATGTTGCCCCGTTCCACCAGGATCGGACGGCTGACCCCGGACGGCTCGAACCGGACCATGCCGACCTTGATGAGATCCATGCCTTCAGTGTCCGCGGCATCCAGGCAGCCGACGAAATCGTGCCGACCGTGCCCGCCCACCACCACGGCACAGTCGCCGAGGTCGGAGGCTTCGATGTCCTTGAGGTTGATGACCACGTTGACCGTCTTGATTCTGTCACCGCCGGCGCGGTCCACCTGGATCTCCCGAACCGACCCGACCTTCTCCCCATTCAGCCTGAATGGCAGGATCGAGAGGGGGACCTTGACCGTTCCACCCTCACGGAAGGCGTCGATCGTCGAGGACTTTACCTGGCGCCCCAAGGTGACCACGAACATCCCGGCCGCGAACACTGTCGCGGCCCCTAACCCTATCTTCATCCACAACTTAGGCATGGTGTGGTCCTCCCCTTGGCGGTGGGACGATCGGCGGGGAACTCCCGCGTTACAAGATGGGACGCACCGTGGGGCCGAAAGGTTTCACCGGGCCCCCAGGATCGAGTGGCCGGGTCCGAGCCCGCAACGCGACGGGGGCCCACCTGGGGCCCCCGTGCGTTACCAGTCCGGAACTACCCCGGGTGTTACTGGACCGCGTTCACCATGTCGAAGATCGGCAGGTACATCGCCACGACCATGCCACCCACGACCACGCCGAG
>CAYINH010000057.1:1520-10929 GCA_964364615.1 uncultured Gemmatimonadaceae bacterium | reverse complement strand
AACCGGCTCAGCGCTCGGCTCCGAGGGTTCCTCCGCCACCGAAGGCGCGTTGAGGCCGCTGGGCATCCACTCGGCCCATTGCGACGGCGCGGGGGCGGGGGCGGGCTCCTCAACAACCGGCTCCTGAACTTCGGGCTCCTCGATCGCGGGGGGCAGCGGCTCCGCTGCGAACTGTATCCGGGCCGGGGCATCGATCGGGAGGGACGCGGCCCGGAGGCGAGCCAGGTCGTCCCGGGCATCTGAATCTCCCCGATCCACATCGAGGAGAACCTCCAGCCGCTCGATCGCCAGATCAGGCCGGCCGGTCCGCTCATAGACCTCAGCCACTCCCCGGAGGGCAATCGGGTTGACCGGATCCCGGGCGAGGGCCTGCTGAAACGCGGCCTCGGCCTCTGCCAGCGACTCGCTGTCCAGACCGCAGCGGCCCTTCACGATGAGGGCGGGGATGTACTCGGGATGCTGACTCAGGCCCTGCTCGAGGATCTCCAACGCACGCGTGGGATCGCCCGCTTTCCGGTAGGCCTCGGCAAGCGGTGCGAACATCAGCCCGGTGGGGTTTTCTGTCCACCGTCGCTCGAGTTTTTCGATGTCTCCGGAGATCGCCATGTCGTCTCACACGTAAGTCGTTGTGGCGCTTGGGCTAAGAGTACGCTAGCGCCCCGGTAGTGTCAAATTGGCCCCGCTGGGCCCCAGCTTGAGCTTCCGCGGCCTTCTGCGTAGACTTATGCCTCTTTTTTCTCGCACTCAGGCAGGGGTCGTTCAGCCCATGATGCAGGCCTTCCGAAACAGCGCTACCCCGCTCATCACCATTGTGGCCATCGCGTTTTTTGCGTGGCTCGTCTTTGATCTCAGCGGGCTGACCGGCGGTAGCGGCTTCCTGACCACCACCTCCGTCGGCAAGATCAACGGCCAATCGGTGGAGTCCAGAGCATTCCAGGAGGCGGTTTCCCGGGCGACCGAACAGCGCCAGCGCGAGTCCACCCAGTCCCTTGGTATTGCTGAGGTTTCGCAAATTCGGGACCAAGTATGGGAACAGTTCATTCAGGAGCACATTCTGGAGGAGGAATATCGCCGAGTCGGTATCTCCGCGTCCCCACAGGAGATAGCTGAGGCCATCCGATATGCGCCTCCCCCGGAATTCCAGCAACAGGCCGAATTTCAGACGGACGGGGCCTTCGACCAGACGAAATATGAACGATGGCTCGCATCCTCCGGGGGTCAGGCCCTGATCCCGCTGCTGGATGCCCAGTACCGGGGCCAGATCCTGCAGAGCAAGCTCGCCCGCCATCTGGTCGCCGACGTCTACCCCTCCGACCCCGAACTCTGGGAGCGGTACCGCGACCTGAACGAGATGGCCACCGTTGGGGTGGTTGAGGTGGGCCGGGACGTCGTAACGGACGCCTCGATCACCGTGACCCCGACTGAGGTTGGGGAGTACTTCGGGGCGCACCCGGACGAATTCAAGTCCGGCCGGACGGCGTGGCTCAGCTACGTGGTGCTCGATCGTCGCCCAATCGCCTCGGACACGATGGCGGCCCAGGTTCGGGCCAATGCGATTCGTGCGGAGATCGTGGGTGGCGTCCCCTTCGATGAGGTCGCCAGGCGTGAATCGGCGGACACGATCTCCGGAAGCAAGGGGGGAGATCTCGGAGAATGGAGCCGGGGGTCGTTCGACCCGACCTTCGAAACCGCCGCATGGTCCCTGCCCCTCAACACCGTCTCTCAGCCGGTCGCGACACCGTTCGGCTACCATCTGATCGAGATCACCAAGCGCTCGGCGGACAAGGCCACCGGGCGACACATCCTGATTCCAATTGAGGTCACCGGCGCCCACCGGGAGCAGCTCGATACCCGGGCCGACAGCCTGGAGGCCTTGGCGGCGGACGTGCTCGACCCGGCGGCCCTCGACACTGCCGCGCGGGCGCTGGGCCTGCAGATCATCCGGACCGGCCCGGTGGTCGAGGGTGGGGAGCAGACGACCATCGCCGACGCGATGATCTGGGCCTTCCAGGCCGAGACCGGCGAGAACAGCCCGGTGATCGAAACACCGGGCGCCTTCTTCGTGTTCCGGGTAGACAGCATGCGGGCGGCTGGCGTCCCCCCGATGGCAGCGATCCAGTCCGAGATCGAGAATCGAATCCGCCAGCAGAAGAAGGCCGCCGAGGCCCGGAAGCTCGGGCAGGAGCTGGCCACTCGGGGCCGGACCGAAGGCTTGGCCAAGGCAGCCGCCGCCCTTGGGCTGGACTACAAGGTGTCCGGACCGTTCAACCGGGTGAATGCTGGCTCATTGGGCGGACAGGCGCTGGGGGCTGCGTTCGCGCTCACCCCCGGCGAGGTGTCGGCCCCGATCGAATGGCAGGGCAGCTTCTGGGTACTGCAGGGCGTCGCCCGGACGGCGGCCGACAGTGCGCAATTTGCGGCCGGCCTTCCCGCGTTCCGGGAGCAGGCGATCGGGAGCGCCCGCCAGCTGATGATCCGCCAGTACTTTACCGCCCTGAGGGCCAAGGCCAAGGTGGTGGACAATCGGAGTGTGATCTACCAGACCGCGGCCCAGGCCGAAGCGGCGGCCGGAGCCATTCCGGGCCAGCAGCCCCGCTAGCCGAACCCGGGCTTGAAAACGCACAAGGGCGACCCGTGAGGGTCGCCCTTGTGTGTTGCTGGCCTGGAGCCGCTACTGGGAAAGCCGCTTTGGCTCGCCGCTGCTGCTGCCGCTGCTGCTCTGGTCGGGACTGTCGATCCGGCGACCCGCCGGACCATCCTCCGGAGGCAGGTTGCTGACCGAGTTATTGACCTCCGAGAGGCTCCGCTTGAATTCGCGGATCCCCTTGCCCATCGAAGCCCCGATCTCTGGCAGCCGCTTGGCGCCGAAGAGCAGGAGGACCACGGCCAGGATGGCCAGGATTTCGCCGAAACCGAGATTGGGCATAAGGCGCTCCGCGTGCCTTGGGGATCAGAACAGGGTCCGGGCCACCAGGTAGGCCAGCACCACGCCAACCACGCTGAGCAGCGAGACATCCAGCCCAACGGGACCCAGCGTGAAGTTTACCACCAGGAGGTCGATCTGGGCAGGGCCGAACGATGGCTGGACCGCAAAGGTGAAGAAATCCTTGGTCGGGCTGGCCGGGAGGAACCGCCTGAGGAGGGCGGTCATGAAGCCACCCAGCAGGAACCCCATCGTCAGGATTCCGAGGTGGTACAGGGGCCGTCGTGGACCACCGCGCATCAGCGTCTCCGGTCGAGCACGTAGGTAAGGCTGGCCCGGAGCGTCTCCCGGGCCGGGGATGCCGGGAGCAGGGCAAGCTCCTCCTCGGCGCGTTCGGCGTAGTGCTGGGCGCGTTCCCGAGCCACCACCAGCCCGCCGGCTTCGGTCACACCGGCCACCACCTCCGCAATCTGGTCGTCGCTCGGGGATGGCGTGGCCATGAGGTCATCCACGGAGGCCCGCTGGGCCGCGGTCATCTGCGGCAGGGCGGCGATCAGCGGCAGGGTGACCTTGTGCTCCCGGAGATCCAGTCCTGACGGCTTGCCGGTCACGCTTTCCGGCTGGGTAAAATCCAGCAGATCATCGACGATCTGGAACGCCATCCCCAGCGCGTCACCGAACCGGGCCATCGCCTGTCGGATCTCGGGGGCTGCCGTCAGCGCCCCGCATTCGGCCGCCCCGGACAGCAGCGAGGCGGTCTTCGACCGGATGAGCAGGGTGTACTCCTCGTCGGTGTAGCGGAGACGGTCATGGGCCAGCAGCTGACGCATCTCCCCAACGGTCATCTCGTTGGTGACCCGGGCGAGCACCCTCAGGGGCTCCAGGTCGGCCAGGTGGACCAGTTCGATCACGGCCCGGGAGTAGAGGTAGTCTCCCATGATCACCGAGACCTGGTGACTGAACAGGGAGTTGATGGTCGGCATCCCCCGGCGAAGTACCGAGTGGTCCACCGAGTCATCATGCACCAGGGTGGCCAGATGAATCAGTTCCACCACGGCGGCCAGATCCACCGACCTCGGATCCAGGGTGCCGGCGGCCTCGTCCACCAGCAGCAGCATGGTCGGCCGGAACATCTTGCCCTGCATCTGCAGCAGGTGAGCATTGACCGTGTCGATCAGATCGAAGTCGGCGGCCACTAGCGAGCCGATCCGGGCCCGGACGGCCTCGAGCCGGGACTCAAGGCCCGACTGCAGCGTCGCCAAGGTGATGGTACCGGTATCCGAAGTCATCCGGCACCTCCCGGGGCCAGGCGGTGCAGGCGATCGCTCACGTCCAGGAAGGTAATGTCCATCGCCATGGCGCGTTCATACCACCGCATCGCTTCCTGGTGCCGGCCCTGCTCCTCCACCGCCCGTCCCATCCAGTACAGCAGGCCGATCTTTTCGCCCCCGACATCGGGGAGTGCGTCGACGGCTCGGGACATGACGGCCTCCGCGATCCCGAAACGTCCCTTCTCATAGAACGCCATGCCGAGCGCCTCGGCGCTCTTGAGCATGCCCCCTGGGGCGTGGAGCGCCTTCTGGAACTGGGCGATCGCCTCATCCAGCAGGCCCATCTCCTTGAAGGCGATCCCCAGGTCATAGTGGGTCTGGAAGTCATTGGCGTCGACGTTGGCCGCCAGCCCTTCCTTGAACTGGGCGAGCGTTTCGAGAAAGTCCTGGTCCTCATCGCCGACCGGCTCCCCCTGTTCCACCCGCATCCTGGTATCGCGATCCGGCTCCGGGTCGAGAATCAAGGCGCCCAGATCGATGAAGCCACCTTCCGGGATCTTCTCGTCCGCAGCCGGGGTCGCCTCGATGGCCGGGTTGAGTGCGGCAATGGCGGCCACCGCAATGGCGTTGGCCGGCTCGTGATCGAGCACCCGCTGGTACACCATGGCAGCGTTGGTGGTCGCTCCGATCTGCACCAGCGCGTCGCCCAGGGCGAGGTACGCCGAGACGAGGAGGTCCTTTTCTCCCGTGCGATACGCCAGTTCCACCCGCTTCTGCAGCCACGCCACCTTGCGCGGCTCGTGGCGTGCCAGTTCCACCACGATTTCCAGAGCGTCGGTCCAGCGGCCCTCTCGCTCGCAGCCGGCCAGCTGCAGTTCCAGCGCGGTCTCCCGGCTCCCCGCCCCGGCGTCGTGACGGGACGACGGCGGCCGGTGCGGAGCATCGGTCTCCACCTCAAGGCCATCGAACAGCGCGTCACCGAGCGGGCTGAAGCCGGCGGTGTGTCCGAGCGGGGACTCGTCCAGCTCAACCAGGTGGTGGGTCGGCTCCAGACCGGGCACCTCGAGCAGTTCCGCATCGCGGTACTCGATCAGCATCTCCACCTCGGGGAGGTCTGATCCCAGTACGTCGAGATGGGTGGGTTCGAAGCCCCCGATCGGGGTGGTGATTCCGGGCGCGAACACGTCGCCGACCAAGGTGGGCTCCACCATGTCCAGCAGATCGTTGGCGCCGGAGTCCGGCTCCCCACCGAGAAGATCCTCCCCGATCCCGCTCCCGATCAGCCCGGGAATGGACTCCGCCTCGAGCGAGCGGTTGCGGGCGAAGGGCGGTGGTTCGAAGCCGGTGTCCAGGAAGACCAACCCGCCGGCCCCCCTCCACGGCCCACCGGACCCCATCGCGGGCTGTTGGGGAGACGGGCTGAGGCCGGTCGCGACAGGAGCCTCATCGGCCAGCCCGTCAAACGTTTCGGCGGTCGGCTCCTCGACATCCTTCAGCAGTTCATTGATCGCAGTCGTCAATTCCTGACTGGCCGAGAATCGCAGGGCGAACCCTCTGAGCGCTTTGGCGGCCTCCGCCAAATGACCGGCTCCCTGCATCCGTTCGAAGTACTCGGTGGCATTCCGCCTGGCCTCGGCCACGACGTTCTTCCGGGCGTGCAACTCGGCAAGCCGGAGATAGACCTGGGTCCGCCGGGCGTCCACCCGGAGCATCTTCCCGCACAGCGCGATGGCGTTATTGAAGAAGCCCTGATCGGCGTAGTAGTCGGCCGCCCGCTCATAGGCCTTGAGCGCGGCGCCCTGATCCCCCGCCTTCAGCTCGAGATCGCCGACCCTGTTGAAGAGGGAGGGATCGACTGGCTCACCGGCATCGGCCAGCTCTTCGGCAGCCCGGATGTAGGTCTCAATAGCCTTGCGCCACTCCTCACGGAGTTCGTATCGGCGCGCGGTCTCTTTGAGCTTGTCGAGATTCATCCGGCTCGGTGGTCAGGGGAGGAATCGGCCGAATACCTTGTGACACAACAAGATAGGGCTCCGGGATACCGCTATCAAGGCGACCGGTCAGGGCTGGGGGTCCAGGGTCCCGTCGGCGATCGCCCGGGTCAACCGTTCCAGATCGTGGGTGGGCGGCCGGTCGGCCCCGAGCGGAGCGACCGGATCGGGCATGGTGCGGATCCGGTGATGCAGCTGGGCCACTCCCCGGCCTGGTTGGAGGGGAGCCAGGAATTCGAGACCCTGGGCGGCGCAGTAGAACTCGGCCGCGACCACCCGCTGGGCGTTCTGCAGGATCCGCTGGGCCTTGTAGGCCGCGGCCATCCCCATCGGGACGAAGTCCTCCTGGTTGGCATCGGTGGGAATCGAGCCGATCGACGCGGGCATTGCCAGCGCCCGGGACTCGGCCACCAGTGACGCCGCGGTGATCTGGACCATCATGAAACCGGAGGAAAGCCCCGGCTCGGCGGTGAGGAAAGCCGGGAGCCCCTGTGACAGGTCGGGATTGACCAGCCGCTCGACCCGACGCTCGGCCAGAGCCTGAAGGGTGGTGAGCGCGATGGCCAGAAAATCCAGCGCCTGGGCCACGGGCTGGCCGTGGAAGTTGCCTCCGGAGAGGACCTCATCGCCAAAGACCAGCGGGTTGTCGGTCGAGGCATTGAGCTCAATGGCCGCTACCGCGTTGGCGAACCCGATGGCGTCGGCCCCGGAGCCCAGGACCTGCGGGGTGCATCGCAAGCTGTAGGCGTCCTGCACCCGATCATCGCCCTCCCGATGAGACTCCCGGATCTCGCTATCGGCCAGGAGTTCGAGCATCATCGCCGCGGTCCGGACCTGCCCGGGATGGGGCCGGGCTTCATGGATCCGGGGGTCCAGAGGGGTCGGGGTGCCCCGGAGCGCCTCCAGGCTCATCGCCGCGGCACCGACTGCCGAGCGCCAGAGCACCTCGGCGTCGTGCACCAGGAGGGCGAGCAAGGCGGTCTGGGCCTGGGTTCCGTTGATGAAGGACAGGCCCTCCTTGGCGGCGAACCGGAACGGGGTGAGACCGGCTGCGGTCAGGATCGGGCCGGCCGGGGTGGCGCGGCCGGAGGCATCGACCACGGTGCCCTCACCGGCCAGGACCAGGGCCAGATGGGCCAGGGGCGCCAGGTCTCCGCTCGCGCCGACGCTCCCCTGGCTCGGCACCACAGGAACGACCCCGGCATTGATCAGGTCGGCCAGGGCGGACACCAGGGCGGGGCGGACGCCACTGGTCGGTCGGATGAGGACGTTGGCGCGGAGGATCATCATGCCCCGCACGACTTCGCGCGGGAGCAGGTCGCCGACTCCGGCCGCGTGGCTGCGAATCAAGTTGAGCTGGAGCTGTTCGAGATCGGTCGGGCTGATGCGGACATTCGCCAGCTTCCCGAACCCGGTATTGATGCCGTAGATCGTCTCGCCCCGCGCCAGGGCGGCCTCCACTGCCCGGCGGCTCGCCGCGAGGGCCGTCAGGGCCTCGGGGTCCAGCGTCACCTTCCCGGTGCCGCGGGCGGCCCGGACCAGATCGGCGATGGTCAGCGAATGGCCATCCAGACGGAGAACGGAAGTCACACGGAGATCCTGGCTAGCGGGCGATGGTCCGCTGGTTGTAGTCCACCTTCAGGTCGGGAAGATCGACCAGGTGGACCGAGACGTAGAAGGCGAAGTTCCCGTTGGGGTTCCGCACGAAGTTGAACCCGGCCCGCCAGTCGTGCAGGTCCCGGGTCAGGTTGAGGGAATTCTCCTCGAACTTGCCGGTGGTGACATTGTACTGGGTACTCCAGGTGATCCCCCAGTACCGGGTCGGGGAGAACTGGGTCACCAGATTCAGGCTGCTCCGGCTCAAGACCGGGAGAGAGTCCACCGCCGGTCGGGTGCGGTTCAGGCTGTAGTTGACCCGCATGTTGAACGCCCGGCGGGCGCCGCTCAACTGGTTGGACATCGCCAGGGTCCGCTGCTGCATCATCTGCCGGGGATCGGTCAGGGGCCCCGAGGGGAGCGGCTGACCGGGGACCGGGCTGGTCGCCGGATCGGTCGGCCGGTCGGCCAGCCCGAACAGGGCCCCGATGCCTCTGATCGTGCTCCCGTCGATCATGAAGCTGGCGTTGACGGACTGGAGGAAGAGGTCGTACTTGGTCCCCCGGACCCCGACCGGCCCATCCCAGAGCCCGTGACTCAACGAAAAGTCGAACCCCGGCAGCAGGTCGCTGGCCAGCGTGTTCCCGATCGAGGCGTCCATCCAGCCAGTCAGACTGTCCTTCTTGGCCCGCACGAAGTCATACCCGATCCCACTGGTGTTGATGCTCAGCAGCCGGATCTTCTTCTGCTGGGTGGTCCCCAGCGTGTCCCCCGGGGCCCGCTTCTTCTTGGCCTCGAAGTTCTGCGACAGGGAAATCCGGAGCACGTTGGTGGCCGGGCTCGCCACCTTCCCGCTCCCGCTGGTCCGGAAGGCGTTGGCGTAGTCCTCCGGGACCTCCGTCTCCGGGGACCAGTCCCAGGTAATCAGCGGCGAGATGGTGTGACGGATCCGTTCAAACCTCCCGAAACCGGGCCAGAATCCGAAGAAGGTCGGGGCGGCACCGAGTCCGCTGGAGATCCGCTTTCCCTGAGTTACCCACTGGCCATTGGTCTGTTCGTTCCGGATGGCGAGCGGGCCGGAGGTGCGATTGGCCGCGCTGACTCTCGGGCCCAGCTTCCAGGTGCGCGGGAAGAAGATCGGCAAGTTGAAACTGAAGTTCCAATCCAGTTCGGAGGAGTAGCTCCCGGCCACGGCCCGGGTAACCGAAATCGAATCGGTCGGGTCAGGGGTGTCCGGATTGGGAATCCGGATCACCACGGTACCCGGCTCATTGGCCTGGCGGTCGTTGACGATCAGGCTCTGCTGCAGGTTGAAGGACCCGATCCGCAGCGGGGTCTGCATGCTGAACGCGGTCACCCGGTTGGTGGGCGTCTGCTCGACCGAGTCGACCGTCCCCCCGGACCGCGGAAAGACCAGGAAGCGCCGGGCCGACGTGCTCCGGTCGTTCCGGAGGCTCAGGGTCGGCGACCAGGTCCCCCAGGAGCCGAGGTCGATCGGCTTGGGGGAGATGGTCAGCGAGGGGAGGGTCTGGGAGACCTGGTCGTCTCCCAGGGTCTGTTGCCCGGTTCCGCCCAGGGTGGCGCTGCCCCAGCGGAACCGTTTGGTGAGATTGAGGCTGCTATAGAGC
>CAYINH010000057.1:0-1510 GCA_964364615.1 uncultured Gemmatimonadaceae bacterium | reverse complement strand
GAGCTGACGCGTGTTGAGAAAGGGGTCAAGCGCATTGTTGGCGACGACCCGGGTATTGGAATTCAGGTTGACATTGGCGGACAGCGTGGTGGTCAGCCCGAACAGCTGGTTGTGGCGCCATCGGAGGCCGGTCGCCGTCTCACCCCCCGATTGGAGCTGTCGGCTGTAGGCGAGGCCGCCGTCGACAAAGCGGTCGAGCAGTTTGTACTGGCCGGTCGCCTGCCACTCGAAGTAGTTCCCCGCGTACCAGTTGAAGCGCACTTCGGCGTCCAGGTAGTCGTTGATCGCCCAGTAGTACCCGAAGTCGGTCACCTGGCGCCGGTAGCCGGCACTGTTCCGGACGATGTCGTTGAACCCGAACTGCGGCACCAGGATCCCCGACTTGCGTCCCGGCTTGGTCTCCTGAAAGATGAACGGGAGCCAGGCGATCGGGACATCGCGGATATAGAGCACGGCGGGGCGGCCGACCATCAGCGAGGAGGACATCCACTTCACTTCCTTGGCCTGGAAATGATAGTGGGCCACCGGCAGGTCGCAGCTGGTGATTTCGCCACTCGCGCCAAAGATCCGATTGCCGGTGGAATCGATCGCCAGGTTCCCCCGCAGCACCCAGTCGCCACCCAGCTGCTGGACCGTGGTCAGGGCATCGGTGATTACTCCACGCTCCACACAGGTGTCGTACTGAATGGTGCCGCCAACCACCACCGATCCCTTGTCGAACAGCCTCGGGTCGCCTTCCGCGATCAGCCCGCATTCGGACTCCACATAGGAAATGGATCCGGCCTCCATGGTGGTGCCCTGCCGGTCGGTCATTGCGTTGCCCGACAGCCTCAGCCGCCGGTCGATCCCGGTGATGGTCGCCGTGTCCGCCAGATATCGGGTGGCCATGAAGCCCTCCAGGTCAAGCAGCGCCGCCACCACCGAGTCGGGTGGCGGAAACGACTTGCTGGGCCCGGAGGGAATCCCCATCCGGCGGGCACTGGCCGAGTCGAGCTTCCTCATCGGGCGAAGGGTGTCGGCCAACTGAGGCGGCGGGAAGGGCTGCTGGGCTTCGGCCCGGGCCGAACCGCCGGCCAGCACGGCCAGGAGGATCATCCCGGCCCTGGCAGCCTGCCGAGTGCGACGTCGGTGGATCAGCAGCGACCCCGCCAGGCCCACCTCATAGAGCAGGATCAGCGGCACGGTCATCATCATCATGGAGATGATGTCGGCGCCCGGCGAGAGCAGCGCCCCGGCCACACAGGACAGCACGATGGCCACCCGGCGGAATTTTCCGAGCGCGGCCGGAGTCACCAGCCCCAGGGAGGTGAGGATCAGAATCAGCAGCGGGAGTTCGGCCGAAATCCCCATCGCGAGCACGATCTGCAGCACGAAACTGAAATACTTGTCGTAGGTGATCACCAGTTCCAGGGCTTCGACCTGGAAGCTCAGCATCACCGCCAGCGCCTTGGGCACCACGAAGATCCAGGCCCCCGCCGCGCCGGCCAGAAAGAGCACCAGTCCGACGAAC
>CAYINH010000056.1:0-10931 GCA_964364615.1 uncultured Gemmatimonadaceae bacterium | reverse complement strand
GGCCCTGGCCACTCTGATGACAACCTCACTACTCGCCCGCTTGGCGCGAGGGGGCAGGTTCTCTTGAACTTGTGAAGGGTCCGCGATGCCGAGGGCGGCTGGTGTGTTTCTTGCCAAGCTTTGTTGGCGTTCGTCTCCCGCCCTGGAGGATCCTGTGCACAAGTTGATGACCCTGTCGGCGTTAGCCGCAGCGCTCGCCGTTTCCGCAGGTTGCGAGTCGTCCACCGGACCCGAGGGAACCGGCCGTGTTGTCCTGCAACTCGCCAGTGGCAGAAGCGCCACAGTGGGGTTTTCGGGCATCGGCGCCGCCTCTGTGGTGGACGCCCTTGTCATCACTTCCGTGGAGGTCGTCGCCCGGAAGATCCGACTCAAGCAGGAGGACGGGGCCTGCTCGGAAGGCGAGAGTGAGGGCGAGGACGCCGATTGCCCGTCGCTCTGGCTCGACCCGACGCTGCTCTCTCCCCCCTTGGCCGAGGGCACCGTCACGGAGTTCACGGTCGATCTCCCGGTGGGCAACTACGACGAACTCAAGCTCCAGATCCACAAGCCGACGGGCAGCCCGAAGGACGTGATCTTCCTGGCGAGCAACCCGGGTTTTGCCGGAATCAGTGTCCGGATCAGGGGAACCTGGAATGGGGAACCCTTCGAATACACGACATCGGTCACGGCCGAGGTCGAAATCGAACTTGAGGAGCCGATCGTGGTCATCGAGGGGGTGCCGGTGGCGATCACGATCCTGGTGGACATCCAGAGCTGGTTTGCGGGATCCGGAGGCGCGCTGCTCGACCCGAGCAATCCCAGTCAGCAGGTGAGGTCACAGATCGATCAGAACATCAGGCAGTCATTCAAGGCCTTCGAGGACGACGACGGAGACGGGGTCGAGGACTGACGACCGTCCTCCCTTGGGGGGTCAGGCCCGGAGCAGGTCTTCCAGATCCAGCCGCCGGCTGAACATCACCAGTTTTCCCTCGGCGTCCCGCGGCCAGTCCTCCACGGGGCGGTCCACATACAACTCAATCCCATTCTGATCCGGGTCCCGGAGGTAGAGCGCCTCGCTCACACCGTGGTCCGACGCCCCGTCCAATGGGACGGAATGAGACAGTAACCGTCGATAGGCGGTGGCCAGCGCGGCCCGGGTCGGGTAGCGGAACGCGACATGGTAGAGGCCGGTGGAGCCCGCCGGGGGGGGACTGCCACGCTTGGACTCCCAGGTGTTCAACCCCACATGATGGTGATAGCCGCCCGCCCCCAGGAACGCCGCCTGGTCCCCCATCCTCTGGGTGACTTCGAATCCGAGGACCTCGGAGTAGAACCGGATGGCGCGCTCGAGGTCGGCGACCTTGAGGTGGACATGGCCGACCACGGCCCTGGCATCAATCGGTGGCGAATCGCTGGTCATCCTGTGACTAGGCTCCTCGGGGCTGTGTCCAGAGGGGGGGCCGGCGCCGTCGGCGGGGCCCAGGGACCCTGAATGATGTACCGACCTCAACGATCGGGGCCATTCCCCGGGTTCCCCCCCACTTGACGGCCCTCCGCCCCGGGCTACGATTGTGGCATCTCGGTAACGTTCCTCCCCGCCCCACCCATTTCCGGAGGTTCTCGTGCGCCAACCGTTCGCCCGACTGCGCGGAGCTGTGGTCCTGCTCCTCGCCCTCGTTCCCACCGCCCTGCATGCCCAGGGTGTGACCACGTCGGCGATGGCCGGCATCGTCAGCGACCCGCAGGGCGCGGCGCTGGTGGACGCGGTGATCACCGCCGTGCACCTGCCCAGTGGCACCTCGTACCGGGCGGTGGCCCGGGTGGGCGGAACCTGGAACATTCTCAACATGCGGGTCGGGGGGCCGTACCGGGTCACGGTGGCCGCCATCGGGTATCAGCCGAACACCAAGGACGACGTCCAGCTGGCGCTGGGCCAGACCTTCCGGCACGACGTCGCACTGGAGCGCCAGGTGGTGCAGTTGGAGGAATTGCAGGTGATCTCCGACCGCGACCGGTTGCTGAGTGCCGGGCGGACCGGGGCGACCACCTTCGTCGAGCCGGAACAGGTGGCGCTGATGCCCTCCATCAAGCGCAGCACCCGGGACCTGACCCGGCTCGACCCTCGGAGCGATGGCAACATGGCCTTCGCGGGGCGGAACTGGCTCTTCAACAGCATTTCGCTGGACGGCTCCTACTTCAGCAATTCGTTCGGGCTGGACGATCCGGCGCCGGGCGGCCAGGCTAACGCCGAGCCGGTCCCGTTTGACGCGGTTGAGCAGGTCCAGGTGTCGGTGGCGCCCTTCGACGTTCGGCAGGGCGGCTTCACGGGTGCCAGCATCAACACCGTGACCAAGAGCGGGACGAACACCCTCAAGTCCTCGCTGTACGCCTACTACCGGAACCAGTCGCTGGAAGGCAACAAGGTGAGCGGCAACCCGGTGGTGGCGAACCCGGACCTGACCTTCCTCCAGTCCGGGCTGTCGATCAGCGGTCCGATCATCAAAAACAAGCTGTTCTTCTTCGTCAACGGCGAGATCGAACGGACCGACGATCCGGGCACCAACTTCGCGGCCTGCCGCAGCAACTGCAACAATCCCGGCTTCGGGGTCTCCCGGGCGGAGGCCACGGTGCTGGACGCGATCAGCGCCCGGCTCAAGACCTACGGCTACGACACCGGCCCCTACGAGGGCTACGTCAACGAGACCAACAACAACAAGCTGCTGCTCCGGCTGGATTGGAACATCAGCGAGAACCACAACCTGATGTTTCGCTACAACTGGCTGGATGCGGTGCGCGACCTGGGTCCCCACCCCTTCGTCCTCAGCTTCAACAACACCGGCCGAGGCCCCAACTCCAGCTCGCTGCCGTTCCAGAACTCGGGCTACGCGATCAACAACAACCTCCATTCCTTCGCGACCGAGCTCAACAGCCGGGGCGAGCGCTTCGCCAACCGGTTCTTTGCCAGCTACAACCGGTTCCGGGATTTTCGGACCCCCAACAGCGCCCCGTTTCCGACCATCGAGATCGGCGAGGCCGGGGTGACCTACACGACCGCGGGCCACGAGCCGTTCTCGATCCACAACGTCCTGGACCAGGACGTGCTCCAGCTCACCAACAACTTCAGCGTCTTCAAGGGGCGCCACACCCTGACGCTGGGTGGCAACTACGAGTCGTTCAGCTTCTTCAATTCGTTCAACATCTTCCGGCACGGGGTGTTCTTCCTGCCGTACTTTCTCGACTTCCTCGGGGCCACCACCTTCCCGAGCCTGAACGAGTTCATGACGGCCACCGACCCCAACAACCCGAATCGGCTCGACCTCAATTCCTACATCGGGTCCGGTCTGTACAAGGGGGAGAAGATCAGCGTCTCCCAGCTCTCCGGGTACCTTCAGGACGAGTACCTGCTGTCCGACCGGCTCACCCTGACGGCCGGCCTGCGGGTCGACCTGCCGATCTACAACACCAAGCCGGTCGACAATCCGTTCTCCCGCGGCCTCACCGCGCTGGACGAGAACCGGAACCCCGAGGTGGTGGACCAGAGCAAGCTGCCGGGTGCCACCCCGATGCTGTCGCCCCGGGTGGGCTTCAACTGGAACGCCGCCGGCGACCGGCGGACCCAGGTGCGAGGCGGGACCGGGGTCTTTACCGGCCGGGTTCCGTTCGTCTGGATCGGCAACGTCATCTCCAATCCGGGCGCCAATCCCAAGCTGTACCCGACCACCGGGCCGGTCGTCACCGGAGACAGCGCCACGCTGGCCCAGTCGTACGACGTGAACGGGATCGCCCCGGATTTCCGGTGGCCCCAGACCTGGACGACGGACCTGGCAGTGGACCAGCAGCTGGGCTGGGGGGTGCTTGGCACCCTTGAGATGATCTACGGCAAGGACCTCAACGCGGTGTACATGCGGAACGCCGACCTGGTGAAGCCGGTCCGGACCCTGAAGGACGGGCGGCCGTACTACGGGGGGGCCGGCAGCAACGAACTGAACAGCGATGGCGGGGCGGGGATCTACGTGATCGACAACACTTCCGAGGGTTCCAACTTCAACATCACCACCCAACTGCGGAAGACCTGGTCGGAGAACTTCTCGGCCAGCCTGGCCTACAGCTACAACACCGCCAAGAACAACCTCAAGTCCACGGAAATCGCCAGCGTCCTGTGGCAGAACCAGCCGGTCCAGGGCGACCCCAACCGGCCCGAACTGAGCTTTTCGGAGTTCGGACAGCGGCACCGGATCATCGGGTCGCTCTTTGCGAGCAGGACCTGGTCATCCTCGATGCGGACCCAGGTCGGGGTCTTCCTGGAGGTGGCGGAGGGGAACCGGTTCTCCGGCTCCGGCGGCAACCGGTACTCGTTCCTGTACGCCGGCGACGTCAACGGCGACGGTCAGGGCGGCAACGATCTGATCTACATCCCCGCGTCCCAGGGCGATATCAAGTTCGCGGCCACCCCCAGTCAGACCGCCCAGCAACAGTGGGACAAGTTCAACGCCTTCATCGAGCAGGACAACTACCTCCGGAGCCACCGGGGGGAGATCGCCGAGCGGTTCGGGGCGGTGAACCCCTGGTACCACAACATGGACGTCCGGATCCTGCATGACCTCGGGTTCGGGGGCGGCCCCAATCGGCAGGGGGTCCAGGTCAGCCTGGACATTCTCAACTTCACCAACCTGGTCAGCTCGAGCTGGGGGGTCCGGAAGGTGGCCAGCCCGTCCGCCACGTCGCCCCTGACGCTCCAGTCATTCGACTCGGCCGGCGATCCGGTCTTCATCTTCACCGGCCCCACCACCACCTATGTGGAGGATCCGGGGCTCTACTCCCGGTGGCGGATGCAGCTGGGCCTGCGGTACTTCTTCAACTAGCGGACGGTTCTGTCGCCAGGGAACGGCCTCGGGCAACCGGGGCCGTTTCTGTTATTCCCGACGCCGCTTGCCGGGGGTTTGATTCCGGTCGATGATCATCGAGGAGCGCACCGCTCGGCGCCATCTCGGGGTGGGCGATCGGCCGGAGAAGGGCTAGAATTGCCGGACGCCTCCGGGCCCATCCCCAGCCAGTCCAGTCCTCTTTCGTGCCGGAGATCCGCCATGCGCCGTCGGCCGTTCACCCCGCAGGTGCCATGACCGCCCGGGCAGCGTACTGGCGGACCAATCTCCGCTACGTCGGAACCCTGCTGGCCATCTGGTTCCTGGTGTCCTACGGCTTCGGGATCCTGCTGGTCGAACCCCTCAACCAGATCCGGGTCGGCGGCTTCCCGCTCGGCTTCTGGTTTGCCCAGCAGGGATCGATCTACCTCTTCGTGGTGTTGATCTTCGTCTATGTCCAGCTGATGAACCGGCTCGACCGCCGGTTCGAGGTGGATGAACTCCCCGGCGGAGACCCGCGATGAACGTCGGCGCCTGGACCTTCATCATGGTGGCGGTCTCGTTCGCGCTCTACCTCGGGATCGCGATCTGGTCGCGGGCCCGGTCCACCGGCGAGTTCTACGTGGCGGCCGCCCAGGTGCACCCCGTCACCAACGGGATGGCCACCGCGGCCGACTGGATGAGTGCCGCGTCGTTCATCTCGATGGCGGGGATCATCGCCTTCGCGGGCTACGACGGCTCGGTCTACCTGATGGGGTGGACCGGGGGATACGTGCTGCTGGCGCTGCTGCTGGCGCCCTACCTCCGGAAGTTCGGGAAGTTCACCGTCCCCGACTTCGTGGGGGACCGGTACTACTCGCAGACCGCCCGGATCGTGGCCGTGGTCTGTGCCCTGTTCGTCTCGTTCACCTATGTGGCCGGTCAGATGCGCGGGGTCGGGATCGTCTTCTCCCGATTCCTCGGTGTCACCATCACCGAAGGCGTGCTGGTCGGGATGGGGATCGTCTTCTTCTACGCCGTGCTGGGGGGGATGAAGGGGATTACCTATACCCAGGTGGCCCAGTACTGCGTGCTGATCTTCGCCTACCTGGTCCCGGCGATCTTCATCTCGCTCCAGATGACCGGCACTGTGCTGCCACAGCTGGGCTTCGGGAGCACCCTGGCGGACGGCTCCGGAACCTTCCTGCTGGATCGACTCAACGGGCTCACCACCGAGCTGGGCTTTGCCCGGTACACCGATGGCCGGAAGAGCATGCTCGATGTGTTTGCCATCACCGCCGCGCTGATGGTGGGCACCGCGGGCCTGCCGCACGTGATCGTCCGGTTCTACACCGTCAAGGGCGTCAAACAGGCCCGCAGTTCGGCGGGGTGGGCGCTGATCTTCATCGCGCTGCTCTACACCACGGCACCGGCCGTGGCGGCTTTTGCCCGCACCAACCTGATCACCACCGTCTCGGAGACGCCCTACGCCTCGGTGCCGGCCTGGTTTACCACCTGGGAGCAGACCGGACTGATCCGGTTCGACGACAGGAACGGGGACGGGATCATCCAGTACACCGGCCCGGCGTCAGCCACGCCCAACGAGCTGACCATTGATCGCGACATCATGGTGCTGGCCAATCCGGAAATCGCCGGGCTTCCGAACTGGGTGGTGGGACTGGTCGCGGCCGGCGGGCTGGCGGCGGCGCTCTCCACCGCGGCGGGCCTGCTGCTGGTGATTTCCAGCGCGGTGAGCCACGACCTGATGAAGCGGGTCTTCCGGCCCTCGATCACCGAACATGGGGAGCTGCTGCTGGCCCGGGTCGCCGCCGGCGTGGCGGTGGTGGTGGCAGGTTACTTCGGGGTGAATCCACCCGGGTTCGTGGCGGAGGTGGTGGCCCTGGCGTTCGGGCTCGCCGCCGCGTCGTTCTTCCCGGCGATTCTGATGGGGATCTTCACCAAGCGGATGAACCGGGAAGGGGCGATCAGCGGGATGGTGGCCGGCCTGGGCGTGACCGCCGGCTACATCGGCTGGTTCAAGTTTCTCCATCCCGAACTCAACAGCGCGGATCACTGGTGGTTCGGGGTCTCGCCCGAGGGGATCGGGACGCTCGGCATGCTGATCAACTTCGGGGTGGCGACGCTGGTGGCTTGGCGGACCCCGCCGCCACCGGAAGAGATCCAGCAGCTGGTGGAAGAGATCCGGGTGCCCCGGGGTGCCGGCCCCGGGCACGAACTGTCGGCCTAGGATTTCAGGCGCTGGTGTAGTCCAGCACGGTCAGTCCGGGGACCCGCTGGAACTCCCGGGCGTTCCTGGTGACCACCGGCTTGCCAAAGGCCAGGGCGGTGGCGGCGACCCACAGGTCGTTGGCGCCGATGAGGAGACCGTTGCGGCGAAGGAACTGAAACGCCTGACCGTATTCCCAGCAGACGTCCTGGGTGCAGGGCAACATCTCGAACGGTGCGACGAATTGCTCCCACTGGGGTCTGGCACCGGGCTGGGTCCCGGCGGCGACCTCACCGACGACGGTGAATGTGACGTAGAGCGGCTGGTCCCGGGTCTGCAGAAACGCCTGGGCCGGGCCGGGAGTGCGTCGGACGATTTCGCGTTCGAGATCCACCAGAAAGGTGGTCTCGAGAATCAGTCCGCTGCCCACTTGTCCGCCGGCGGGAGGTCGGATCGGCTCGCCGCTTCGATGGCGTCGAGGTCGGCCTCGCTATAGAGGGGACCCCGATCCCGGACGAGCTTGAGCAGGGCGCGGGAGGTGATGGTCATGTCGTCCCAGGTGGCGCGCATGACGACGTCGCTGAACGACTCGGATGAGTCGCGTTTGGCCCGGCGGAGGCGCTCGTACGCCTCCTCCTTGAGGGAAATGGTCTTGGTCGCCATACACAGACAATACACAGCATGTGTAGTTTGGTCAACGGTGGCTTAGGGGTCTGCTCGGGTATTCCAGAGCCGGAGGCCGGGGGTTACCGGGGGCGAGCGCTCTCGGGAAGAGGGGCGGAGCCCGTCAGGATGTCGTACAACCGGAGGTTGAGGTAGAAGTTGGATCGCCCCACCCGCAGCTTGTACAGGATCCCGGCGGTGACCAATTGATCCAGGTACCTGGTGGCGGTGATTCGGGAGACCCCCAGTTCCCGCTCCACGAACTTCACCTTGGTGTACGGGTGCGAGAAAATGTTGTTGATGAGGTCCTGGCTGTAGAACCGGTAGTCTCGACGCACTTGGTGTTTGACTTCGAGCAGGGCCTCGCGGATGGCCACCACCGTGTCGATGCCTTCACGGGCGGTTTCCTCCACCGCGGTGAGGATATAGAGCACCCACTCCTCCCACGCGCCGCGGTCCCGGACCTCCTGGAGCAGGCGGTAGTAATCCGGCTTGGTGCGGACGATGTGCCGACTCAGGTAGAGCACTGGAATGTCCAGCAGTCTCTCCTTGACCAGGTAGAGGACGTTCACGATCCGGCCGGTGCGGCCGTTGCCGTCGGAGAACGGATGGATACTCTCGAACTGGTGGTGGATCAGGGCCATGCGGACCAGCGGGTCGGCCGGGTAGCTCACCGCGCCGTTGATGAACCGCTCCAGATCCCGCATCAGCTCCACGATCTCCCGGGCATCCTGTGGTGGGGTATACACCACCCGGCCGGCACCATCCTTCAACGTGGTGCCCGGGAGCTTCCGGAACCCGGCATCGCTCTGTTCCAGTTCCGCCTGGATCTTCAGGATGTGGTTGCTGGTGAGGAGTCCGGTCGTGCGGACCAGTCCGAAGCCGACCTGGAGGGCCTGACGGTAGCGCATCACCTCCCTGGCGGCTGGACTCTCCATGAAGAGCTCATCATGGGTCGTGACGATGTTCTCGATGGCAGAAGAGTCCTTGGCTTCCTGGATACCAAGGGTACTGACCAGGATTCTCTGATTGGGGATCGACGCCGCAACACCTTTAAATTCAGCGAGTTGGCGCGATGCCGACGCCAACCGCTTCAGCACCGGTGGGGTGTCGAACCGGCTGGGATCGATGGATCCCAGAGAAGCGATCGGGGTGGTCAATTTGGCTCACCAGTGTTTTGACGTGTATAGATATCACTGGTAATCTATACATGTTTGTCGAGAAGTGTATAGAAAGTCTGGGCGAGGTTACCTCGATTTGCCCATGGCCGAACTCGAAGCGGCTACCCCGGTGGGCACCCGACTTTTCGCACTCCGCTCCTGCGCGACCCGATCCGCGAGGTAGACTTTGAGCAGGCTTTGGTACGGCACATCGCGCTCGTTCGCCAGGAGACGGAGTTCGCTCAGCAACGTCTCCGGCAGGCGAATCGAGATCGTAGTCGACGACGGCTTCAGGTTGGGGAAGACCGCGCGCTTCGCCTTGCTCCAGTCGACGTATTCTGTCGAGTCCGCGGTGGCCCAGAACTCCCGCTCCTCGTCTTCAGAATGAAAGACGGGAACCCGCTTAAGCTGAGGCTTCGACATAGCGCTGACGCTCCTTCCGATTCATGTTCCGAGCCGAGATCGGCCGGATGAGGGTACCCCGCAGCGTAAAGACAATATGAAGCAACCGGGAGTCCACCGTCTGCCCCAACGCGAGGTACCGGGCTTCCCGGCCCGAGTGCTTGAGGTCAAACGACAAGAGCAGCGGCTCCTGGAAGAACACCTGCTCCACCTCGCCCCGGCTCACGGCGTGTCGGGTGAGGACCTTGGGCTCATTGCCCTCATCCCAATCGAAGCCAGTGGCTTGGGCAAGCAATTCCGGAGCGACGTCCTTCACAACAGGAAGTATATATCCAGTATATACTTCGTGCAACCATGGGCAGGCACAACCTGCCGGAGTGCACCGGTAACAGCTGGGTTTCAATCAGCCGCATCACAACCTTGCAATTAGCCGTCTCGGTGACGGCCTTCACGCTGTGCCCCTGCGAGGGCTTTGGGAGGTGGAATGACGAGTGCGATTGTTCGAGCGCAGCTGACCGCGAGGGGGCTGGTCGTCGCGGCAGCGTTCCTCGGCGTGGGGGCCGCACCAGTGACGGCCCAGATCACGGTGGTCCGGGCGGGCTGGCTGGCCGACGTAGAGTCAGGCCGGATCCTCCCCCGCCAGCGGATCACCATCACCGGCGAGCGGATCACCGCAGTGGGTTCCGACCAGGGGCCGCTCCCGGCTGGGGCCACGGTCATCGACCTGACGGGGTACACCGTGGTCCCGGGGCTGATCGATCTCCACACCCATCTGATGGATGAGATGACCGCCGACCCGCTGGGGCCGCTTCACCGGAGTGCGGCGCAGATGGCGTTCGACGGGGCGAAGAACGCCCGGACCACGCTGCGGGCGGGGTTCACCACGGTGCGGGACATGGGGACCTGGCGAGCGTTCACCGACGTGGCGCTTCGCGACGCCATCAATGACGGGATCGTGCCGGGGCCCCGGATGGTGGTATCCGGCGCCTATGTCACGGTGCGGGGTGGCGGCGGGGAGATCACCGGGGTGCCGCCGAGTGAGGTGCCGGCCGAGATGCGGGCCGGGGTGGCCAACGGAGTGGAGGAGGTGCGGCAGCGGGTGCGGGAGCTGCTGGCCGGCGGGGCCGACGTCATCAAGATGATCGCGACCGGGGCGGTACTCACGCTCGGCACGGAACCAGGCGCCGCAGAGTATAGCGAGGCTGAGCTCCGGGCCGGCGTGGAGGAGGCAACGGCCAGGGGCTCATGGGTCGGGGCGCATGCCCATGGCGCCGAGGGCATCAAGAACGCGATCAGGGCGGGGGTACGGACCGTGGATCACGGGTCGTTTCTGGATGATGAGGGGATCGCGCTGATGGTGGCGCGGGGGACCTGGCTGGTGCCGGACGTCTGGAACGGGGGCTGGATCGACTCGGTGGGGCGGCGGGATGGCTGGCCCGCGGAGTATCTCCGGAAGAACCTCGAGACGGTGGAGGTGCAGCGGGACGGATTCCGGAAGGCGCTGGCGGCGGGGGTCCGGATTGCCTACGGGACCGATGCCGGGGTGTATCCCCATGGGCTGAATGGTCGGCAGCTGGCGACGATGGTGGGATTGGGGATGACGCCGATGCAGGCGCTCCGGAGTGCCACGATCAGTGCGGCCCAGGTGCTGGGGTGGGA
>CAYINH010000055.1:0-11145 GCA_964364615.1 uncultured Gemmatimonadaceae bacterium | reverse complement strand
TCGCGGACCGGCCGCGCCCCGGAGCCCTGGAGGCTCTTGCCCGACTGCGGGCGCTCGGCCTCACGCGTCAGGTGCTCCTCTCCGGCGATGATCAGGCCAACGTGGAGTCCATCGCCAGCGCCCTGGGACTGGAGGAGACGGCCGGGGACCTTCGGCCGGAGGAAAAGGCCCAGTACGTCAGCCGGCTCCAGTCGGAGGGTGCCCGGGTGCTCATGGTGGGAGACGGAATCAACGATGCCCCCGCCCTCAGCACCGCGGCCGTCGGAATGGCACTGGCCGCGCATGGCGGCGGGATCGCCGCCGAGTCCGCCGATGTGGTGCTGCTGGACCCGGCACCCGAGCGCGTGGTGGAGAGTGTCGAGATCGGTCGTCGCACCATGCGGATCGCGCGCCAGAGCCTCGGCGTCGGGCTCGGTCTCAGTCTGGTCGCCATGGGCGTGGCGGCCATGGGGCACCTGCCCCCGGTTCCCGGGGCACTCCTCCAGGAGGGCATTGACCTCGCGGTGATTCTCAACGCGCTCCGCAGTGCCACGGCGGGTGGCGGGCTGGCGTCTGCCGGGGGACAGGGGATAACATAGGTTCGGTCGCTGCAGGTTCCCGTTCACCGGGGAGGGTTCTCGTGTCCGAGATGCCACCGGGACTGCCGAAGCACCCCATCGGCACCTTCGCATTCGTCGGGTTGTATGCCGTGCTGTTCGTGGTCGGCTGGTTCGCGATCTACACCTTCATCTATCTGGCCCGTCAGCCGGTGACCCCATGAAGGTCGACCTCTACGAGAAGATCTGGATGTGGGGCGTCACCGGGATGCTGGTGCTGTTCTTCGGCAGCATGGCCAACGGGGCGCTGACGGCCAACCGGCATCCGCCGAGCCACGTCGAGACGATCGATCCCATGGCGGTGATGAAGGACCCCCGATTCGCCACCCAGGGGGTGCGGGTGGATGCCGACGGTCGGGTCCATGCCTGGATCATCGGGCTGACATTCACCTGGCTTCCGGCCGAGATGACCCTGCCGGCCGACACCCCGATCACCTTCCACGTCACCGCGGTCGACGTGACGCACGGGTTCCACATCGTCCGGACCAACGGGCAGACGATGGTGTTGCCAGGGTACATCAGCCAGTTCACCACCCAGTTCGCGGCGGGTGAGTACCTGGTGGCGTGCAACGAGTACTGCGGGATCGGCCACCACAACATGGCAGGCAAGCTGGTGGTGATTCCGGCGGCCGAGTGGTCGGCGCCGGGCAGCGCGACGGCGGCCAGCGGGCCGGACGCTCTGGTGGCGGTGGCAGGAGAGGAGGCCGGCCATGAAGGGCACTAACCGGCTGATCCTGGCCAACATCTGGGTCTCGGTGGTCGCCTTCGGGATCGCGGCCTCCATGGCGCTGATGCAGGCGATCTCCCGGGCCAACCTGGAAGTGCCGTTCCAGTCGGCCCGGATGTACTACATGTCGGTGACCGCGCACGGGGTCCTGATGGCCCTGGTCTTCACCACCTTCTTCATCATGGCGCTGGGCTACGCGACGGCGCAGCGGGAGAATGGCGAAATCGCCCTGCCGCGAGTCGCCTGGATGATGTTCGGGCTGGCGCTGCTCGGGGTGGCGATGGCCGTCTGGGCGATCCTGAGCTTCAAGGCCACGGTGCTGTACACCTTCTACCCGCCGCTCCAGGCGCACCCGGCGTTCTACATCGGGCTGACGCTGGTGGTGGTGGCGTCGTGGGGCTGGTGTGCCAGCATGATCGTCTCGTGGCGCGAGTCAAAGCGGCGGAACCCGGACCGGGCGGTCAGCCTGGCGATGCATGCGACCACGGTCAATTGCCTGCTCTGGCTGCTGGCCACGATGGGCGTCGCCGCGGAGATGCTGTTCCAGCTGATTCCCTGGTCGCTCGGACTGGTCGACCGGATCGATCCGCTGCTGGCGCGGACCCTGTTCTGGTTCTTCGGCCATCCCCTGGTCTACTTCTGGATTCTCCCGGCCTACGCGATCTGGTATGCGGTGCTGCCCCGGGAAGCGGGGGGCAAGCTGTTCTCGGATCCCCTGGCCCGGATGGTCTTCACTCTCTTCCTGGTGCTCTCCACTCCGGTCGGGCTGCACCATCAATTCCAGGACCCGGGCATCCCGGCGGCGTGGAAGCTGTTCCACACCTTCAACACGATGGCGATCTCGTTCCCCAGCCTGGTCACCGCGTTCACGGTGGTGGCTTCGCTCGAAATCGCGGGCCGGCTCCGCGGGGGGACCGGCCTGTTCGGCTGGCTCCGGGCGTTGCCCTGGGGAAACCCGGTGGTGAGTGCGGTGCTGTTCGCCGGGCTGCTGTTCATGGTGGGCGGGTTCGGCGGGTCGATCAACGCCGCCTACAGCCTCAATTCGGTGGTCCACAATACCGCCTGGATCGCGGCCCACTTTCACCTGACGGTGGGCAGTGCCGCCGCGCTCACCTTCATGGGCGGGTGCTATTGGCTGGTCCCGAAGATCAGCGGTCGGGAACTGGAACTCGCCCTGCTGGCCAGGATCCAACCGGCTCTCTGGTTTCTGGGCATGGTGTTCTTCTCCTTCACCGGACACATCGCCGGACTGATGGGATTGCCCCGCCGAGTCTTCACCACCGACTTCGGTGGGGCGGCCCAGGCGGAGATGTGGAAGGGACTGACCTCGGCTTCGGCGATTGGCGGGGTGTTGCTCTTCGCCAGCGCCGGCCTGTTCGTGATGGTCATGGTCGCCACGATGCTGGCCGGCAAGCGACAGCCGATCGCACCGCTGGAGTGGGCCGAGTCGCTGGGGGAGCCGGAGGGCGGTTATCGGCCGGGGATCTGGGACCGGCTGTGGCTCTGGTTTGCGGTGGCGGTCATCATGGTCATCATCGCCTACGCCGTCCCGCTGTATGACATCTTCCAGCTGGAGCGGTTCGGCAGCCCGGGGTTCAAACCCTTCTGACCGACGCTCTGGCGGTTGGCGCCGATACCGCCGGGTGGGTCCTGGATGCTCGCCTGGCGGAACCGGGCCACCGATCAGATGATCAGCAGGCGCCGGTGGCGAGATACCGCTGGCGGGCCGCGAGGATCGCCTCAGTCAGCGTGGCATCCTCCGGAAACCTCACGGGATCGGTGCACGGCAGCCCGATCTCGGCGGTGGCCCTGGCACAGGCCGCCCGGGCCGTCTCCTCACTCAGGTCGAAGGTGTTGAGGCAGATCCCGACCACCCGGGTGGGCCAGACCGCGGATCCGATCGCCTCATACCAGCCGACATAGTCCTTGAGCGGCGGGACCGGCAACCAGTCCTTGCCGCGATACTCGCTCAGCGTGGTGCGGCTGGCCTGATGGCAGAGGATCAGGGCGTTGGGGCAGGACCCGTGGAGCAGGCCGAGGGTCACCCCGGAATAGCCCGGATGGTTGATGCTTCCCTGGCCTTCCACCATCACGATGTCCGCTCCCTTGGCCCCTTCCAGCACCAGGTGCTCGGCCGCACCGGCGATGAAGTCCGCCACCACTGCGTCCACGGCAATGCCCCAACCCTCGATGAAGATGCCGGTCTGTCCGGTGGCCACGAAACGGGTCCGCACTCCCTGCGCATTCAGCACGGCGGTCAGCTTCAGCTGGGCCGTCATCTTGCCGACGTTGCAGTCGGTCCCCACCGTGAGGATGACCATCGGCTCCACCAGCCGCGCCTTTCCGGCCGCCACCGGCAGGTCGGCCGGAGCCCGTCGGACATCCCGGATCTCCCGACCCAACTCCTGGGCCCGGACGGCGAGGACAGGATCCGCCCCGAGGAAGGTGTGCAGCCCGCTCCACAGGTCGCACCCCGCTTCGAGCCCGGCCAGCAACCAGGTCCGCCAGGCCGGGGGCAGCTGCCCGCCAGCCGGGGCGATCCCGATCATGATCGCATCCGGCGCGAGGCGGAGTCCCTCCTCGATGGTCCCGACCACCGGGATGTCGCCCCCGAACCCGAGCACGTCCTGCACGGTCTGCCCGGCCGCCACATGGTCCAACACCCCGACCACTCGCTCCGGCATGAACCGGATCACGGCATTGGCGGTCTTCGAGGTCATGGGGTAGAAGTCGCCGTCGGCGATGATCAGGAAGCGCTGGGGAGCCATGGAACCGTGGGTTGAGGTATCCAGAATTGTATGTAAAACTACCGGATAACCAAGCGCCCCGCCAAATGGCGGGGCGGCAGGGAAAAGTGGTCCGGCCGGAGGCGGTCAGCCGTTCTGGGACTCGGTCTCGTCGACGACTTCCGCTTCCACCGTGTGGTCGTCCTTGACCCCCCGGCCCAGCTGCTTGGTGGCGTCGCCGCCCGCGCCGAGCATCCCCATCTTGGCCTTGAGCTCGAGCAACTGCTGATCGGCCGAGCCCTTGTATTCCAGCGCCTTGAACTGGCCGATCAGGTCGTCCCCGGAGAACTCCTGCTGGAGTTCGGCGGCGGCCAGCGCCTTGCGTTCGATGTCCTCGATCTTCTCGGCCATCCGTTCGAACGACTCGAAGGCACTCTTGTCGCCCATCCCGGCCATGGTCTCCTGGATCCGCTGCTGGGCTTCGGCCCGCTTGGCCCGCGCCACCAGGATGTTCTTCTTCCGCTTGGCCTCCTCGATCCGGTCATGGAGCTGGCGGAGCGAGACCTTGAGGTTCTCGGTCTCGGCCTTGTGGCGCAGCCAGGTCTCATGGAGCTGCTGGGCGCCCTGGAGCGCCTCGTTGTACCGCATGAGCGCCTGCGCGGCCAGGTCGTCCCGACCTTCCTGTACGGCCAGCATGGCGCGGCGTTCCCAGTCCTCCGCCTGCTTCTTGAGTTGTTCCGCATCGGCCTGGAGCCGCTTTTCGTCGGCAATGGCAGAGGCGGCTTCCTGCTTGGCCTTGGCCAGCTGGGTCTTCATGTCCGTGATCAGCTGATTCAGCATCTTCTCGGGGTTTTCGGCCCGGGAAATGAGATCGTTGATGTTGGACTTGAAGAGCGCCGAGAGACGGTCAAAGATGCCCATCTGGGATCACCTTTCGCGGTACGGGGCAAGCGTACCCATGTGGGACGCCAGCGCCAGCAGGATCGAGTCAAAACTGGCCTGGAACTCGGAGAAGTCCAAGTTCTCAAGCTCGAGGGTGTCGGTCAGCACGATATGGTCGCCCTCCAGCCCATACGACCCATGCACCAGATCGCGGGCGTTCAACTCCAGCAACTGCCGGTAGAGCTCGCCCCGTCGGGGGTCGGCCACCGGCGGCTCCATGACCCGGACCCGGAGCACCACGACCGGGGGACTGAAGTGCACTACCGTCTCCGCCCCTTCCGAGGTGCGGATCAGCCAGAGGCCGGGTTGGACCTCCTCGACCGAAGCGACCGATCCGTTCATCCGATCGATGAAAGACTGGATGTCGTCCTTCGTTACCATGCCTGATTCCTCTCGGGGTGCTCGGGGGAAATCTATTCGGACTCCGGCCGGGCGAGCACCCGTCCAGCGGAGTCGGCCCGGTGCTGGGCCAGAAGCCGTTCGGCAAAGTCGAGCCGTTCCTCCAGCTCAACCATCCGGACGGAGCCAAGTTCAAGGTCGGCCAGCCGGGCTTCGAGGTCCTCCACCCGCATCGCCTCGACCTCGCCGGTCGTGGGACCGCAGATGCCGCGCCGCCGGAGGGCAAAGTGTCTGCGGACCCCGAAGATCACCGCCGAAGTCGCGAACCCCAGCGGAATGATGATACCCTCGTCGCCGGGGCTGCTCGACTCGGCCAGGGCGATCGTGAGGCAGATCGTCACGAAGGCGTGAAGCACGACGCCGAACCAGGACATCCCAGTGGCCTTCTCCACGCTCACGCCGATCCTCCCGCTTCCCGGGACCGATCCCGGTGACTGGCGAGGAGCCGTTCGCTGAAATCCACTCGTTCCTCCAGCTCCAGCACCCGGGAGCGGAGATCGTCCAGCTCGACCAGGACCTCTTCGCCGGGCGCCGCGATACTCGGCGGATCCCCTTCCAGTTTTCGGGCCAGTGCCTTGCCGACCGGCCCGCGGAGAATCACCGCCACCGAGATGGCTCCGATGATGCCGACCGGAATGGCGAATCCTTCACCGAGCTGGTTGGACAGGAAGGCAAACGCCCCCAGCGCCGCCAGAACGACCGGGGTGATCGGGCCCCAACCCCTGCGGAGCCTCATGACCCCTCCACCGACTGCTGGACCACGCCACTCTGTCGAGCCAGCAGACGTTCTGAGAACTCGACCCGGTTTTCCAACTCCAGGATCCGGTGTTCAAGGCCTTCCAGCTCGGCCAGCCGATCATGGACCTGGTCGAGATCTGCCTGGGCCGACCGGTTGAGCGCCCGCCCCTCCAGCCGTCGGGCCAGAGCCCGGACCAGGGGAAAGAGGATGATGCTCGACACCACGAGCGCCACGATGGCCACGATCGCGTAGGGATCGGGCCCATTGTAGATGACGGCAGGAAAATCGGGGGCGGGAGGAGTGGGAATCTGAAGGAACACGATCAGCCCTCCCCTCCGGAAGTTCCGGCGTGCAGAGCCGATGGGTCACGCGGTGCCGCGAGGACCCGCTCGGCGAAGTCCACCCGCTCCTGCAGCTCCACCACTTCGCGGCGGAGGTCGGCCACCTCGGCGGTGCCGGCCTCCACATCGTCGCGAATCGCCTGGAGGTCGGCCTCGGCCAGGCTCCGGCCTTCAATCCGCCGCCCGATGGCCCGCCCGATGGGGCCCGTGATCACCCCCAGCAGCACCACCCCAGAGACCAGGGCACACATCGTCAGCAGGAACACTTCTTCGCCCACGTTAACCCTCGCCAAGGCCAGGGTTTGGGCTCGGTGCCCCGAATTCTCCGAGCTCAGTCATTCACCGACCGTCCCTCCGGCCTGGGCAACACCCGCTCGGCAAAGTCCATCCGGTTCTCCAGTTCGGCCAGCCGCTCCCGCAGATGATCGACTTCTTCGGCCTGATCCCTGAGGTACTGCAACTCATCATCCCCCGGGCCGGCCCGCTCGCCGAGCCGCTTCGAGAAATTGTGCACCAGGACGATCGCCAGGTACCCCACCGCACCGGAAGCGGCCAGGGCACTCATGACAAAGAACACCTTGATGGCCTCGTCCATGAATGCCCCCGGCTGATGCTGCTGCTCGGAACGGCGACCGGGACCCTGTACGATGACCGAGCAGTAAATGTTTCAGGGGGAAACAGACCCTAAACCAGCTCCACCCGGTCGATTTCCTCCAACGAAATGGCAATTTCGGCCCCGTCCTCGCCCTCCGGCCTGAGGTAGACCTCATGGGCGGTCACGTGGGTATCGAGAGAGGTCGGAATACCGACAATCTCGGTCGCGGACCTGGTAGTGATCCGGACCGCCTGGTCCTGCCCCCCGGCCCATCCGAGCAGCTCGACAATCTCTTGGTACCGCATGGGACCTCCGTCGGCGCCCCGGCCCGGCTACGGGGTGAGGGCCACGCCACCCGCCAGCCGCTCGTCCAGAAACCGGGTCATCGCGCTGTAGAGATGCTGGGAGGTCATCCCGCCGGAAATCGAGTGGTTCCGGTCGGGGTACTGCATCATCGCAAACGGCTTGTTGGCCTGGACCATGGCATTCACCAGCGCCTCGCTGTTCTGCCAGTGGACGTTGTCATCCCCGCTGCCGTGGACCAGGAACAGGTCACCCTTGAGTCCCTGGACGTAGCTCAGCGGTGAGCCTCGATCGTACCCCGGGGCGTTGTCCTTCGGAAGCCCGTTGTACCGCTCGGTATAGATCGTGTCGTAGAACTTCCAGTGGGTGACCGGCGCGACCGCAATCGCCGCCCGATACAGGTCGTTGGCCTGAAACAGGGTATTCAGGGTCATGAACCCGCCGTAGCTCCAGCCCCAGATCCCGATCCGGGAGGCGTCGACCCCGGGCCGGGTGGCGAGGTCCCTGGCTGCGGCGGCCTGATCGAGGGTCTCGATGACCCCGAGCTGGCCGTAGATGACCTTGCGCCATTCGCGTCCCCGGGCTCCGGTGCCCCGGTTGTCGACGCTGGCCACGATGTACCCCTTCTGCGTCAGCATCAGGTGCCAGAGGTAGCGGGACCCACCCCAGCTGTCGAGGACGGTCTGGCTCCCCGGCCCACCGTAGACGTAGAACAGCACCGGGTACTTGCGCCCGGGATCGAAGCCGGGCGGCTTCATGATCCAGGCGTTGAGGTCGGAGCCGTCGGCCCCCTTGAGGGTCGTAAACTCGACGTCGCCCCGACGCAGCCCACCCATCACCCGCCGGAGAGCGGCATTCTCGATCAGGGCCCGAGTGGCACGATGATCCGGCAACCGGACGACCTCCATCCGACTGGGGGTCCCGAAACTGGAGAAGGTATGGAAGGCCCAGCGGAAGCCCGGGGCCACGTTGTAGCTGTGGCTGCCGGCCTGGTCGGCGGGAGAGAGCCGCTCCGGCTGCCCGGTCCCGTTGAGCCGGCTGCGATAGAGGTACCGCTGGGCTGGATTGTCCGGCGAGGCGGTGAAGTAGAGCCACCCACCCTTCTCATCCACCCCCTCGACACCGAGCACATCGAACGCCCCGGGAGTGACCAGGCGGATGTCCGAGCCGTCGCGAGAGACCACGTACACATGGTTCCAGCCATCCCGTTCCGAGACCCAGGTAAACCGCTTCCCCTGGTTCAACCAGACCAGGTCGTCAACCACTTCGACCCAGGTGCTGTCCCGCTCGGCCAGAATGGGGCGGACCGTTCCGCTGGTCGCGTTGGCCATCAGGAGATCGAGGGTGTTCTGCAACCGGTTGAGCCGCTGGATGATGAGTTCCGACGACGACTCGGCCCACTCGAGCCGGGCCAGGTAGGTGTTCCGCGGATCGCCGTCGATGCGCAGCCAGACCGGGGTCCCACCAGTCGTCGGCACGACGCCGATCCGGCCCGCCGAGTTCTGCTCGCCGGCCTTCGGGTACTGCACCGGATCCATCCGGGGGTAGAGCGAGTCGGTGTTGCGGATCATCAGGAAGTCCCGAACCCCTTCGGCATCCAGTTGCCAGAAGGCGATCCGGGTCCCATCCGGACTCCAGCGCCAGCCGTCGCGGAGGTTCAGCTCCTCTTCGTACACCCAATCGAAGGTGCCGTTGATGATGGTCCGGGACCCGTCATGGGTCAGCCGAGTCACCTTGCCGGTGGCCAGATCCTCGACGTACAGGTCGTGTTCGACCACATAGCCGACCCGGGATCCATCGGGTGAGAACTTGGCGAACATCAGGGTGGAGGGCTCGGCAAACTTCCCCAGTTGGCGGAGAGCACCGGTCTTCCGATCGAGAACCCAGTAGTCACCGCGGGTGTTCTGCCGCCAGACCTGTTTCGAATTGGTGTAGATCAGCAGACCCTGGAGATCGGGGGACCACTGGTACCCCTCGACCGGCAGGGCTCGGTCCGCCCCGGTGGGCGTCAGTTGGGTGGCCGAGACCAGAATCTCGCGAGTGCCCTTTTCCGTGTCATACCGGACCAGGTCGCGTCCCGTCCCACCGGAGGTCGCCTCGAGCGTGATGTAGGCGGAGCCATCCCCGAGCCACCGCGCCGGGCCGAAGGATTCCCCCTGGAACTCCCGGGATCCGAAGATCCGCTGTACGGTGAGGGTGGCGGAATCGGCGGTCTGGGCCCGGGCCGTGGGCGCCGCGATCAGGAACAGGGCGAAGAGGAACTGACGGGTACGGATCATGGGCCGTCTGGAGGTAAGGGTCGGAGGGAAGAAAGAGGCCTGCGGGAACATAAGAGGCCCGGGCCCAAGGGGGAGGGTCAGGGGCCGAGGACCCGGGCCAGGTACTGACCGGTGTAACTCGCCGGCTCCTGCACGATGGTCTCGGCGGAACCGACGGCCACGATCCTCCCACCCTTGGCCCCACCTTCGGGACCCAGGTCGACGATCCAGTCCGCGGTCTTGATCACGTCGAGGTTGTGCTCGATGACCAGGACGGTATTGCCCTTGTCCACCAGCCGGTGCAGGACCTGGAGCAGCAGGCGGACGTCCTCGAAGTGGAGACCGGTGGTCGGCTCGTCCAGGATGTAGAGCGTTCGACCGGTATCCCGCTTGGCCAGCTCGGTGGCCAGTTTGACGCGTTGGGCCTCACCGCCGGACAGGGTGGTGGCTGACTGACCAAGGTGCAGGTAGCCCAGCCCGACGTCGTTGAGGAGTTCAAGCCGGTCCACGATCCGGCGCTGGGCGCCAAAGAACTCGAGGCCCTCGGCGACGGTCAGGTCGAGCACGTCGGCAATATTCTTCCCCTTGTACCGGACCTCCAGCGTCTCCCGGTTGTACCGGCGCCCCTTGCAGACCTCGCAGGGGACGTAGACGTCGGGCAGAAAGTGCATCTCGATCTTGACCAGCCCATCGCCCTCGCAGGACTCGCACCGTCCGCCTTTGACGTTGAAGGAGAACCGGCCCGGGCCGTAGCCCCGGATCTTGGCCTCCGGGAGCTGGGCAAAGAGATCCCGGATCGGGGTGAAGAGGCCGGTGTAGGTGGCGGGGTTGGAACGCGGGGTCCGGCCGATCGGACTCTGGTCGATTTCGATGACCTTGTCGATCTGGTTCATCCCCTCGATCCGCGTATGCCGGCCGGGGATCACCTTGGTGCGGTACAGGTGCCTGGCCAGCGACCGGTAGAGGATGTCGGTCACCAGGGTCGACTTGCCGGACCCCGACACCCCGGTCACCGCCACGAAGAGCCCCAGCGGGATCTCGACCGTCAGATCGGCGAGGTTGTTGGCCCGGGCTCCCACGATCCGGAGCTGCCGGGCAGGATCAGGCACTCGCCGGCCGGCCGGGATCGGGATCCGAAGTTCCCGGCGGAGATAGCGGGCGGTGAGGGAATCGGGATGCTGGAGCAGCTCTTCCAGGGCCCCCTCGACCATCACATGGCCGCCGTGGCGGCCGGCCCGGGGACCGAGGTCGATGATGTGGTCGGCAGCCCGGATGGTCTCCTCGTCGTGCTCCACCACGATCACGGTGTTGCCCAGGTCCCGCAGCTCCTCCAGGGTCCCCAGCAGGCGGGCGTTGTCGCGCTGGTGGAGTCCGATGCTGGGTTCATCGAGGATATAGAGCACGCCGACCAGTCGGGATCCGATCTGGGTCGCCAGCCGGATCCGCTGGGCCTCCCCGCCCCACACCGATCCCGCCCCCCCCCCCCCGGACACGTACTAAAAAACCACCAAACCCGCAA